>JAUVAM010000383.1 GCA_030591745.1 Deltaproteobacteria bacterium | reverse complement strand
CCATGTCGTGGTTGGTCAGAAAAGGCGCGTCGAATCCTCTTTCAGAAAAAAGCTGCTCGGCTCGGCGCAAGCAGCGTTCGATTTCCAAAGGCTCCTCGGCCATCAGGGCGATGGGGACCACCTGGGCCAAGTCGAAATTGAAGGCCAGATCAAACTCGTCGTTGTCGCCAGCGTATGTGGCCACGATTTCGGTTGTGGTCCAGGCTTCGGCCAACCACAGCCCGTCCTCGTCCACCTCACGCAAATGTTTCTTGAGGTCCTTGGCCAGGGCGTGGGTGGCAGGCGTATCTGCCTGTTCTCCGTTCTCTTCCTCGATGAGGTAGCGAGCCGCGTCCACCCTGAAACCATCCACGCCTTGTTCGGACCAGAAGTGCATGGCCTCGATCATGGCCTGGACCGTACGGGGTTGGCGCAGGTTGAGATCCGGCATGCCGGACCAAAACAAGCCATAGTAATATTGGTCGGCCTGCGGATGCCAAACAGGTCCACCACCCCAGGGTCGGGTCCAGCCAGGATCCGAATCTCGCCAGATGTACCAATCCCGCTTTGACTCATCGGCAAACCAAGGATGCTCGATGGAGCTGTGGTTCAACACCCAGTCCATGATTACCCGCATGCCGCGTTGATGCGCTTCCTCGCAGAGCTTTTTGAAATCTTCAAGGCTTCCATATTGCGGATTGATGGCCTGGTAGTCGGTTACGTCGTAGCCATGGTATGAGGGCGAGGGATGGAGGGGCATCAGGTAAAGCAGATTCACCTCAAGGTCGGTTCCGCCGGCCTTGCCGTCGTTCAAGTAGTCCAGCTTGGAGATGAGCCCATTCAGGTCACCGATGCCGTCGCCGTTCGAATCGAAGAAGGAACGTACGAAAATCTGGTATCCCACGGCATCTCGGGTCCAGTCCGGAGGAGACAGGTCGACTCTGCTGCCTGATTTTGGCTGGCAGGTCATGCCCATGGACAACAAAGCGAAAACCAAAGCGAGCAGAAGTGCGGAAAAGCGCCTTTTGCGGGCCGATTTCATGTCATTGGCAATCTGGAACTTGGGTCCTGCCTGCCGCTGGCAGAATCAGGTCACTTGTTCCCAATCCTTGGCGAGTTGCTTCAACGCGGCTTTCGTAGGGGGCTTCTTTTGGTTCTGCGTGCTGGTGGTACGGCGTTTGCTGGTGGTCGATTTGGTTTTGCGGGGTCCGTTTCCGCCCTTGCCGGCTTTCGCGTCAGCCATATTCAGAACACCTCCTAAGATGAGTGACCACAATCTCTTACTCGTTTGTGGCTTGCCACGATCACGAAGGGCCGCAATCGTGGCGCAGAAGATCGAAAGTAATGATCATCGGGACATCTGTCAAGCGGGCTGAGGAAAAACAAGCACTTAGGTTTGCCTGTTCCCCCTGCGTCGAATGAAAATCATCGCCAGGAAGAAGAAGGCCAGGCCGCCGGTGGGGCTTCCCGCACCCGCGCAGCCGCAAGATTCTTCGCCTTCCGGTTCCCAGCCCGGCGGGGCACAACCGATTCCCTCATAGTCCACCAGACCGTCCGGGCAATTGGAGCCGGTCTGGTCACCCGGCGAGCTGCCCGCATCTTCCAATCCGGCATCTTCTCCACCGGCGTCTACCCCACCAGCGTCCACTCCACCAGCGTCTACCCCACCAGCGTCTACTCCACCAGCGTCTTCTCCACCAGCGTCTACTCCACCAGCGTCTACTCCACCAGCGTCTACTCCACCAGCGTCTACCCCACCAGCGTCCTCGGTGCCTGCGTCAGGAAAACCCCCGTCGAGATCACCTGCGTCCACATCACCGCCGTCGGGTTCCGGGGCCTCACAGAAGCTTGAGGGAAGACAGTAGAAATCGTTGTCATCGATGTCGGCGCAGCATCCGCCAGGGAAATCCGCCAGGCAATCAGACTCGCTCTCACAGGGCTTGGAGCAGAATGAGTCGGTCGAACCATAAAGGCAAGTCAAGGCGCCCAGGTTGGGGTTGCAAAAAGGGCCGTCGGGATCATAGGGGTTGCCGCAGGGCTCGCCCAAGGCCCCCATGAAGTCGTAGGTCGTATGTGTCTGGCAAGTTCCGGCACCCGGGGTGAATTCGACTTCAAGGTGGTACAGGCCGGCCTGTTCCACGCCGCTGGAGTTGACGAAAGTGTCCGCCACCAAATAATAGCGACCGCAGACATCGATGGGCAAATCCAGCATGCTGTCATGGCGAGCGAAACAATCGCGCTCGGCGACATCCCGATACAGATGCACGTCGATGTCGACCCCGCTGCCGTCGGTGACCGTCACGACAAGCTGGCCTGGTTGTTGGATGTCGAAAACGTAGATGAACTCTCGTCCCGATTCGTCGGTGCCCGGCATGGCCCCACAGGCATCCAGCAAGTCGGAAGGCGCATTGAGTGTGTTGCGATCATCGCTATAGGGAAAAGAACTGATAACGATGGGGTTGCTCAAGGTGCCCAGATCGGAGCCGCCGTCGGTGATGTCATCAAATCGGATTCGGTCGAAGCCGGACACGCCGGACCAACTCGACACGGGGTTGAGCCAGGTCACCGGCGGCATGGCCTCGTAGTAGCGAAGGCTGCCATCGGCCAGGCGGTCGTAAAACAAAGTAATGTGGTAGCCCGGTTCGTTGAAGGCATCCCCGGGCAAGAGATCGTTGTCCGAGGTGAAAATCGAGGTTACGGCCTCAATGGTCCAGGTGCCGTAGTGGCCGGTGTTCCAGACCACGCTTACGTAACCCGAGCAATCCACGCCCGTCGTACAACTCGCGGCGTCGCCGCCCGGCGGCGTGCCCGCCCCGTATCCATTGGCGATTCGTAGATCAAAATTATGCAAAGTCACATAGCCGCCCCAATCGTAGGGCAAGCCCATGTGATCGCCGATGACGAATTCGCTGGAATAACCCGACAGGCAACTCGCTTGCAGGTTGTCTGAGTCGCAAGTCCAGGGATGCAGGCAATAAGCCCGGGCCCGATCGATGACCTCTGCGCGGGAGATGGCCTGGCTGGTGGACGGCCAAAAGGCGCACAAAACCGCCATGAGGAATAAAGACTTCAGCAAAGACTTCATGGCATCCCCCAGGCCCAGACCTGCAGTCCATCTGTTGACGGATGCAGCATCACGCAGCGTTGATCGCGACAGGAGAAGCGACCATAGGGGACATAGAGCCAATTGGAAGCCAAATCGAGCCGAGCGCCGACCTGACCATTCTCAATGCGCACAACAGAACGCCTGACCGTACCCGGGCCGTCGGCCACTTCCAGTTCAAGCAGCAAGTCCTTGCCCATGCAAGGTGAAGCAAAACGAACCGAGCGCAAACCCTCACCCAGGTCAAGCTCAGTCCAACGCTGCCCATCGCCTTCTCTTCCCCGTTCGACCCCTGCCCTGTCTTCTTTCAAAGCGAGCCGCACGCGGCCATCTTCCTCCAGCCTCAAGCCGCATCCTTGCAAGCTCCCCGCCGGTCCATGCCGCCGGTCCATGCGGACCGCCTTGAGACCCCGAGGCGCATCAGGCCCCCCAAGCATAAACCGCTCACCAAAGGCGTTTTCCATCTCCACTTCGCCTGAGGGGCTGATGGCCAAACTGCGCACGGTGCCCAGATGCAAAGAAACCGGCAGGCTACCCAAATGATCGCCCGCCGAGTCCAAGACCTCCACACGCCGAAGATGCCTGCGCCAAAGCGCCACACGTCCGTCGGCGCCCACCGCCAAAAGATCACAATGACCAGGCAGTTTAATGCTGCGCAAGACCCGTCCAGACTCACCGAGCACCTGCACCCGATCATCCAGGCCATCCAAAATCCAGATTTCGCCCTGGGGTCCAAGGCTCACCGCTCCCGGCCCCTGCACCGGCCGCCCCTCACCGCCCGAATCCAAATAAAACGGCGCCGCGGCCCAAGGCAGTTCAAAAAGAAGCTCAGCCGACGGAGCAGCCGAAACGGTCCCGAAGCCAGTCAGCAAAAACAAAAGAAATGAAATCAAAAGCGATCGATACAAAATACCCTCCCAGGCGAGCTGCGATTCCTACCAAATTCTTAGAAAAGAGGCAATGCCAAGAAACGGAGGAACCGCGTTATCGGGCGGGCAAAAGCCTTGTAAATGGTATAGGATGCCTTGATGAGAAATCCCTGCTGATTTGAAAAGATTGATGGGAGAGGCCGCCGTGGATTTGAAAATCACGCAACGGGCAATGTTTTTGTTGGTCTTGAGTCTTTTAATCGGAGTGCTCGGAGGCTGCGACGAGGGAGGCGACCCTGAAGATCCTTGCGCCATCGAGCTCAATTGCACCGAGGCCAACAGCCTCTGCGCCATTTTGAAGCTGCCTGTCGACTTTTCAGCCACCCCGGCCAGGCTCTATGTCGTTGGCTTTGACGAGTGGCCACCCTCGGGCATGCCCAGTGCATTCTTGTACAGCGGCACCGAAGTTCCGCTGGACTTCGGCGTCTGCGGAAAGTTGCCGCTGAAGCTCGAGAACCTGGCCGTCACGGGCGAGCTTCATGTCGTTTACGAACTGCTTGTCCAGGGGGGAGGAAGTGTGATTCCGACTCCTGGGGTGGACTATGTCTCCGTGCCGGACGGCGCCCTGAACTTTGATGGCAAGCCCATCAATCTCGGGGAAGTGAGCTTGAAGCAATACCAGGTGGAACCGGAGGTTTTGCGGCACTATGCGTATCGCTCAATCGCTGGTTTTTCCATGGGCGCCATCACCGCAGCCAAGATTGGGTTACGCTATTCTTCTGAGTTCGACATCTTGCTTCCCATGGGCGGCGCTTTGGATATGGGTTTTTATATGCATGTCCTGCGCGATG
>JAUVAM010000642.1 GCA_030591745.1 Deltaproteobacteria bacterium | reverse complement strand
GCTTCGATCGCCTCTTTGGACCAGCGGCCTGGTCGATAAAATTTGCCCACCACCATCTGCCCGCCTTCAAGCTCCAGTTGGTAGACTCGGTTTTCAAAGCTGTTGAGGATGATGAATCGGCCGGTGGCCTTGCGATCGCCCGCTTCCACGGCATCCAGGACGTGTTCGGGCGTGAGCTGGTTGAACTTGAGGGACAAAGGATGTGTGGAGATTGTGTGTTCCATGATGACTCTCTTGGCCTCGTTTACGGGCATTTCTGTTTGATCCGAGCGGCGATATCGGCCAGTCGGAAGGGGAGGTGGAGGTTCTGGTCGACCTTGAGTGCCTTGGCCTTAAGCGCTGAGCCGCGTTCCAATGCGGCTCGGGCATGGGCAAAAAGCAGCAAGTTGTTGGCGTCTTTGCTTCGAATGCAAAGGGCTTGTGGAAAAACCTGACGGAAAGCCCTGGCCACCACTCGCTCGGGCGCTTCGTCCAAGGAGAGGTTGATCACCAACAGCCCATTGGGCTTGAGGCGACTTTGTGCCAGGCGAAAGAAAAACACGCTTTTGAGGTGGGCCGGCATGTCGTCTGAATCGTAGGCGTCGAGCATCAAGATGTCGAAACGCAGGTCGGTGCGCTTGAGGTAATCGGCTCCATCTTCTACGTGAATGTGGTAATCGGGATGGTTGGGCACTCGAAAGAATCGCTTGGCGACTTCCGCGACTTCTTTGCTGATCTCGACCGCATGGATTTCGACGCCGGGCAGTTTTTGGTGCAGCAGATTGGTGAAACTGCCGCCGCCCAATCCGATCATGCCCACCCGTTTCACTTTGGGCACCCACGCCAGGGCCAGGCTGGCGTCGCGCACATAATCCATGGGCACCTGTTCCGGCCTGTTTAGAGATATTCGGCTTTGGTCGTCGCCATCGATGGAGCCAAAGCGCAGCATTCGCAAATCACCTTCGTCGACAACCAACAAGCGACCGAAGGCGGTGATTTCCTCGTGGATGATCCGCGATGCGGGCTCGTTCGGCTCTTCGCTTCTGGCCGACCCGGCTCCCGCCATCAACAAGCCGTATGAGAGCAAGAGAAGTCGGCTCATCGGCCCGCCTCGAAGGCCGCGGGGTAGACTTCGATGCGATTCAGGTCTTGCAAGACGGCCACGACATCGAAACGCACCATGCGATCTTCAATGCCGTGTTGTTGCAGGTAGGCCATGGCACAGCGCACGACCTGCTTTTGTTTGCGGGGGGTCACCGTCTCGGCCGGATGCACCTGGCTCGAGTCCGCACGGGCTCGTACCTCGACGAAGACCAGATCATCTTCGTGCTCGGCCACGATGTCCAACTCGCCGACCTTCAAGCGTACGTTGCGTTCCAGGATGCGGTAACCCAGGCTCTCCAGATGGGCGGCGGCCAGGTCTTCGGCATGAGCCCCAAGGACTTGTCTGGGATCGGGTGGTTTTGGCAATGCGCGCTCCTTGTGGTCTCAATTGGCCGCGCAAATACTATCACCCCGGCATTGATTCGCAACTGTGCCTGGCCTAGCATGGGCACGTGTCGAATATCGAGTCATCTGAGCGCGGCGTTTTGTACCTGGTGGCCACCCCCATAGGCAATCTGGGCGACTTGAGTCCTCGGGCCGCGGAAATTCTGGGTGCCGTGTCCTTGATAGCCGCCGAGGACACGCGGCATACCCGCAAGCTTCTGTCCGCCCACGACCTTGCCACCGAGTTGTTGAGCTATCGGGAGCAAAACCATGCCCGGGTCTTGCAGAGAATTCTTGAGCGCCTGGAAAAGGGGCTGGACGTGGCTCTGGTTTCGGACGCGGGTACGCCCGGTATTTCCGATCCGGGTCAGGCCCTGGTGGCCGCGGCGGTGACGCGGGGTCTGCGGGTAAGCCCGGTGCCGGGTGCCTGTGCGGCGGTGGCGGCCTTGGCTGCAAGCGGTTTGCCCAGTGATCGCTTTCTCTTCGTCGGTTTTCCTCCGCGTAAGACCGGGGCTTTGCGTCGTTGGGCCGAGGGCTTGGCTCGGGAACCGGGCAGTTTGGTGCTCTATGAGTCGCCCCAGCGCATCGGAAAGACTTTGGCGGTGCTGGCCGAGTTGTGGCCCGAGCGTCGGGCCGTGCTGGCCCGGGAACTGACCAAGCTGCACGAAGAAATGGATCACGGCGAGTTGCCTGAGTTGGCATCACGCTGGGACAAGGAAGTTAAGGGCGAGTTGGTTTTGGTGGTGGAGGGAATTGGGGAGGATGCTTCCGAGGAGCGACTCGCCCCGGCGCTTGAGCGTTTGATGCCTTTGGCGGCTGCCTTGCGGGATGGCGGTGCCTTGTCTGCCAAGGATACGGCGCGGCTCCTGGCGGACTGCCTGGATGTGGACAAGCGTCAAGCATACGCCTTGGTCAGCCGGGGCTTGGCCCCGACGGCTCGGGAAGAGGATTGAGCGGATGACGAAAGAT
>JAUVAM010000493.1 GCA_030591745.1 Deltaproteobacteria bacterium | reverse complement strand
GTCCTGGCTTGCTTGACCCCGGCCCCCCGGGCTCACGGTGCCGAGGTGACCACCATCGAAGGATTGGCCAAGGGCGACGAGATGCATCCGGTGCAGCAGGCTTTTGTGGACGCGGACGCCGTCCAGTGTGGGTATTGCACGCCTGGCTTTATCATGAGCGCGGCCAAGCTGCTCGAGGAACGAAAGAACCCGGACACAGCGCAGATTCGCCAGGCGGTCAGCGGCAACCTTTGCCGTTGCACCGGTTATTACAAAATCGTCGAGGCGGTGGAAAAAGCCGCCCGTGAATTGGGCAAGGAAGTTTAGCCATGGCGACCCGCATCGTTGGAAAATCCCTGACTCGACTGGATGCCGCGGACAAGGTGCGCGGCGTGGCTATGTATCCGGGTGATTTTGTACGAGAGAACATGGCCTGGATGAAGCTCAAGTACGTGGGCAAAGCGCATGCTCGGATTCTCAAGGTCGACATCAAGCGGGCCATGGAGGCCGAGGGCGTCATCGCCGTCTTGACCTCCAAGGATTTGGCCCACAACGAATACGGCTTGCAGTACCCGGATCAGCCCGTGCTCTGTGGCCCTTGCGACAAAGAAGGCGCCGACGAAGTGCGTTTCATGGGTGACGCGGTGGCCGCCGTGGTGGCCGAGACCGAGGAACAAGCAGAAGCGGCCCTGGACCTGCTGGATATCGAGCTCGAGGAACTGCCGGCCATCAGCGACCCCCGCGAGGCCTTGAAAGAGGGTGCCCAGCGTTTGCATCCCGACTATCCGGGCACGCCCATCCACCCCGAGCTGATTTTCGAAGACAACATAGCCAGTCGGCATCGCATTCGTTTGGGCGATGTGGATGCGGCCTTCGCCGATCCCGAGGCTGTGATCGTTGAGGCCGAATACGAGATCCCGGATCAAGAGCACGCTTACCTGCAGCCCGAGGCCGGATTGGCCTATCTGGATGATGAAGGCAGGATCTGCATCGTGGTGGGCGGTCAATGGGCCCACGAGGATCAACATCAGGTAGCCCATTCCCTGGGCCTTCCGCCCGAGAAAGTGCGCATCATCTATCCGGCTATCGGCGGCGCCTTCGGCGGCCGTGAAGACGAATCCGTGCAGATCGTCTTGGCCCTGGCCGTCCAAAAGACAGGCCGCCCGGTCAAACTCGTCTACACCCGGGAAGAGTCCATTCGGGTCACCTACCGTCGACACCGGGTCTATGCCCGCGCCCGCTGGGCCGCCAAACCGGACGGCACCTTGCTGGCCGCCGAAAACCACGTGGTGGCCGACGCCGGCGCATACGTCTACACGACCAACAAGGTCTTGGGTAATTTGCTCCTGACCTGCAACGGCCCCTACAGCATCCCCAACGTAAAAAGCGACGTTTTGGGTGTCTACACCAACAACACCCCCAAAGGAGCCTTTCGCGGATTCGGCGCGCCGCAGGGCAACTTCATCGCCGAAAACCAGATGAACAAGTTGGCCGAGAAGCTGGGCATGGACCCCGTGGCCATGCGCGAGATCAATTTAGTGAAACCCGGTGAGCCCATGCCCTGGGGAAAACCCCTGACCGACGACGGTCGTGGTTTGGGCGAATGCCTGCGCAAGGCCGCGGTCGCCATGGGTTGGACCGAAGAGAACGGCCAGTGGACGGCACCGACACCAGAAGCCAGGCCCGACGACCCGCCCTATATTAAACGCGGTTTTGGAATTGCCGTGGGTCACAAGAACGTGGGCTTCTCCTTCGGCTACCAGGACAATTGCTGGGTGGCCATGGAGCTGGAAGGCGCGGGCGACAAGCCCGAAAGAGCGCGAGTTTACACCGCCAGTTCAGAAGTGGGGCAGGGCACACGGACCGTGATCCGCCAGATGGCGGCCGAGGTTTTGGGGCTGGAGGTCGAACAGGTCGAAGTCGAGCCCATGGACACGGCCATCACCGAGAGTTCGGGTTCGTGTTCGGCTTCGCGGATGACCTTCATGGTAGGCAACGCCATAAACGGCGCGGCCGACGCAGTCAAAGCCCAATGGGACGCGGGCCAGCGACCGGCGCGGGCCGAGTACAAATACCTCTCACCCAAGACCACCAAGATCGACTTAGAAACCGGCGACGGTGATCCCAACTTCTCATACGGCTATGTGGCCATGGCAGCCGAAGTAGAAATCGACACGGAGTTGGGCCTGGTACGCTTTCCGCGCATCGTCTGCGCCAACGACGTGGGCCGAGCCATCAACCCCAGGCTCCTCGAAGGCCAAGTACAAGGCGCGGTCGTACAAGCCATCGGCTGGTGCACGGTAGAGAACTTCATCGAAAAAGACTGCAAGCCCCAAACAACCACCTTAAGCACCTACTTGATCCCCACGGTAGAAGACATCCCAGACAAAGTAGACGTGATCCTCGTAGAAAACCCCGAGCCCAACGGACCCTTCGGCGCACGAGGCATGGGCGAGATGCCCTACGTCGTAGTAGCCTCAGCCGCCCACCAGGCCGTCCGCCAGGCAACAGGCCTATGGTTCGACGTCTTCCCCTTCAACGCCGAGCGGGTGCTGGAAAAGCTAAAACGGACTTAGTCTATTGGTTTTTTTCATCAAGCAGACGGGAGAGCAGATCGGCTACGTCGAGTTGCGTGGCCCAATGTTGCAAGTAGCTCAGGTCGAGAGATTTCCCTTGAATTTGAGCTACGCTGAGTGCATCGCGGAACTGTCTCTCGGATTGACCTAGTTTTGACCATTCAAGCTTGGTGAGGATGACATCCTCGGGACTGGCGAACCAGCGATCTTCCCCTGCGAATCGAACTTGCATCTTGCGGGAAAATTCCTCGCGGCTGAAGGGTCTGGTCTTTTGGGTGATGAGGTCGAGCTTGAATCCGGTTTTGATGTGGATGATGTTGAACATGCTTCGATTGGCCATCGCCTCCCTGGCGGCTTCGGTGCTTAGATAAAAATCCTCCCCGAGTTCCTCTCGCAGGCAATCGAAATTTTTGGCTTCCAAGTCGACAACGATGTCAGCGTCATAGGTGGATCGAGGGATTCCGTGCACGTTGCTGGCGAATGAACCCGCCACCATGTATGGAATGCCGCAATGATCAAAGGCGTCGATTACCAGATTGATGACTTCTTCGACTGTCATGGTTGAATGGCTCCGGCATCGGGATAGGCTTTCTCGAAAAGCGCCGGCGGGAGTATCGCTTTGCATAGGGCCAGATTGACTTGATCTTCGCTGTATTGGGGATGTCGAAGCTGAATACCGCGCTTGATTAACTCACGAGCGAGATTGGCCATCTCAAGGGCTGCGTTCATTCGTTGCTCTGGTGAATGCTTGCGCAGGATTTCGATTTGTATGCGCCAAGCCTCGGCGCTGGTATCGCTGGGTCTTCCATCTGCGTTCATGCCGGCAGTATAGCATTGTCATTCAGGCAATGGGGAGATCCTTGATGGCCGAGTTTAAGAAACGTCCGACGCCCCGGATCATTTGGTGGGTTCGTATGGAGGGCAGGATGTCGAAGGCGTGTTGGGTGCCCGCGAATTCCATGAGGGAGACAGGTGCTTGGCTTGTTTCTTTGAGGGCCTTGGCGAAGAGGCGGGCGCCCGCCAGGGGTGCCATGGTGTCGTTTTTGCCCTGGACCAGCAACATGGCCGGGGCTTTGCTGTGGATTTGATGCAAGGGGGAGGCTTTTCGAAAAGCCTCGGGGAATTCGGTGAAGCGTTTTTTTAGGACTCGGTTCACCCAAAGGCCCATCAAGCCCGGATTGGAATGTGCCTCTTCGGAGTCCGTCAGATCGTAAACACCGTAGAGCCCCACGCAGGCTTTCACTTGTAGATTTTGTCCTGCTACAGCTTTTTGTAATTGCGGGTCTTCGGCGCTCAGTGCCAAGAGGCTTGCCAGATGTCCGCCCGCGCTGCCGCCGGCCAGGACCATGCGCGCCTGGTCTGCGCCATACTCTTCTCCTTCGGTCTTGAGCCAGGCCAGGGCGCGGGCC
>JAUVAM010000605.1 GCA_030591745.1 Deltaproteobacteria bacterium | reverse complement strand
GCACCGGAAGAACCAGTTGGTCTTTTCGTCTTGGTGAGCTTTGTTTGATGCGGATCATGGCTTCCAGGCTCAGGACCATTAATCTGTGCTCTTTGAAGGAGATCTCGATCGAGTCATCCACCAGGGCGGTGTACTTCAGGCCCTGTTCGATTTCGCCCAGGATGTCCAAGGGGCCAAGGTCAGTCATAAGCAGGCAGTGCCCCCCCGCGAGTAAATCATCGAGACTGGGGTGAAGCACTTGATCCTCTGGCCGGCCCCGATAGCGGGCATGTCGCTTCTGCAGGAATGAAAACAAGCGCTGGATGTTTTCTGGATCGTCCGCCGGCACAATGTCGATGTCGACGGTGGTGATGGGTGCGCCTTGAGTTACCGCGGCGAGGCCACCCACAAGGATGAAATCGACGCCGGAAGCGCAGAGCTGGCCGAGCAAGGTGCTCAGCTCTTCGGTTTTAGTCCTGCCCGAAACCACGACGAAGCTCCAGAATGGTTCTGATCATGCGGTCATTGAGTGCCAGGCGTTCTTCGACCGTCATGCGCAGGGTCTCTTCAAGTAGGCTGAGATCGACGATGGGGTCGTCTTTTGGGTCAGGTGGGGACCCTCGCGGCTTTTTGTCGGTATCAGACATGAGTCCAATGTAGCACAGCTTAAGCCATGGGGGGCGAGTCGTTGTGAAGGAGACAACTACAGTGTAATAATCGTCCAACTCTTAATGCCGGAGTTGAGTGATGAACAAGGTTGCTGTCATTTTGTTTGCTTTGGTTCAAGTTGTGACTTCGTATGCCTGCGCGGATCAGGATCGCAAGGGGCCGCCTGCGGATTCTTTTCGGAAGGTCGTCAGTCATCGATGGGCTTATTCGATATCCTGTCCACAAGACTGGAAGGTCAAAACCTATCCGCGTTCGACCAATTTGGTGAAGGCGGATTTGTCCAAAGGTGACGTGGGCATCAGTTTGCGAATTTATACCCGATCTTCGGGGCAGAATTTTGAGGCTTTTCTCGCCGGCTACCTTCGCCAGTTTGAAAAGGACATGCAGGGCCACCACCGATCGAAGCTTGAGGAGGTCGGTTCGGGCGGCTTTGCCTGTGGTCCGCATCAGGGGCGGTTTGTTCGCTATCAGTCAACGAGCCGCAAGGGCAGTTGGTTGCTCAAGGAATATCTGATTCCCAGGCCGGGGACCAACGAGGTCTTCGTTTTTCAGGCGGGATGCAAATGGGACAAGCGCGGCCAGGCTGAAAATCAACTCGATGCGGTGGTCGCCTCCTTGCGCCTTATCGATCAGTCCTCTTCGCCGAAGCGGTAGTGTTTTTTTACCGGGACGGTTACTTTCCAATCGCATTTCATGCCACTGGGGAAGGTGACCAGATCGCCTTTTCCCACGCGGACGGGCTTGCCTCCTTCCGGGGTGACCTCGACATCGCCCTCCAGGAAGAAACAGGTTTCGCATTCGTCGTAGGTCCAGGGAAACTGGCTTTCCTCTTTGGTCCAAATGGGCCAAGAGCGAATACCCATTTGCTGCAAGTGCTCATCGCTGGGTAGATGCTCGACTTGGATTCCCTGGTCTTCTTTCTTCTCGCCCATGTTTTGTCTCCTGGTTTTCTTTTGTCGCCTCGCCAAGCAGCCTGAAAAGCTCGGCTCGCATCGGCGTGTTGATGGTGTGCCGAACATTTGGATAGCTTTTGAGCTTTGCATCCAGGCCCAGTTTGATTAATCGATCGTGCAATCGTTTGGTGGGGGCGTAGCGTACGATGGGATCGGCTTCGCCGTGGAGTGCTCTGATTCTCGGCGCGGTTTCTGTTTGGATTTTCGTGGGAATCAGCGATTCCGGTAGCCAGCCGGCCACGGGCAGCACAACAGAAAAACTATCCGGATGATGCAAGGCCAGCGCATAAGACAGAATGCCGCCCTGGGAGAATCCGGTGAGGATGGGTTGTCCGAGGGTCGGCTTTTCTTTTTGGATTTGGCTGGTGAGCAAGGCGATTTGCTTGCTTGCATCCAGTATTTGTTGCTCGTTAAGGCGCAGATGCCCATCGGTCAGACGGATGCGAAACCAACTATGCCCCTGGCCACGCGCCGGCAAGGGGCCCTCCGGCAACAGCACCCTCGCCGGTTGTTGAAAGGTCGTAAACAGCCGAGCAAAGCCCTCGGCGCTGTTGCCCAGGCCATGCAGGGCGACAATCAGAGGAAGGCGCTGGTCCGCCTTCGCTCCACCGGTCAGGATGATGATGTGGCGAAGCGTTGAGCTGGCCTGTGTCGCTTTGGGAGTCTGCGGAGTTGGCGCCGCCTGCTTTTGTACGTCCGGCGGGATCTCTTTGGCCTGGCAAGCCAGGCAGAATAAGAACAAGAGGACGAAGCTGAGGAGGCGAATGGTATTCACGGCATTCAGCCTGGCACGCCGCGCAGGCTTCGGTCAACGCTTGGCTTCATCGACCCATATGCGGGGGACGGACCTGGGGAGGGGATCCATCCCTTCATCTCCCCGCCTTTAGCGGTACCCGTCCAGTCTCACGATAGCCACCCCGGCACCTTCGGGCGGGGGGCCGATGTTGCCATCATCATCGTCGTCTTCGATGCCGTCGCAGATGACAGCGGCCCATTTCTGATTGGGCGATACTGCCAGGGTGTTGGCACCGACGTTGTCGCAGAGGTGAAAGCGATCCAGGGTGCGGAAGTTGTCCAGGTCGTAGACTGCGAATTGATCGGAGAAGTAGCTTTCCATGATCAGCAGGTTGCCATCGGAGATGAAGAAGTGTTCTTCGGCGTCGATGGCCGCATCGCCTTGGTGGACGATTTCCAGGTCGGGGTAGGAGTAGAATGTCGCTGAGGGCGATCCTTCGGCGAGCCAGTCCTCCTGGTAGATCAAGTTGAGAGGGAGGATGGGGACGAATGGTCCTTGACCATGTGTACTCGTGTCTTTTTGGCTGACGACCTCACCGTTGATGTAGTCGAATACGCCAATATCGTCGCCGTCGGTGTCCAGGCACATGCCGAAGTCACTGAAGCTTGCG
>JAUVAM010000309.1 GCA_030591745.1 Deltaproteobacteria bacterium | reverse complement strand
GTGGTCACCGGCGCGGGCGAGCTCATCGCCCTGGACGCCAAGATGAACTTCGACGACAACGGCCTGTTTCGTCATAAAGACGTCGCGAGTTTGCGCGACGAAAGCGAAGAAGACGCCGCCGAGCATGAGGCCAGCCAGCACGAGCTCAACTACATCAAGCTCGACGGCTCCATCGGTTGCATGGTCAACGGCGCGGGTCTGGCCATGGCCACCATGGACATCATCAAGCTGTACGGCGCTGAGCCCGCCAACTTCCTCGACGTGGGTGGCGGTACGGACGCGGCACGGGTTGAGGCCGCCTTCAAAATTATTTTGTCGGATAAGAAGGTGGGCGCTGTGCTGGTGAACATCTTTGGAGGGATCGTCAAGTGTGACGTCATCGCCGAGGGTGTGGTGTCGGCTGTCAAGCAAGTGGGCATTGAGGTGCCCTTGGTGGTTCGTCTTCAAGGCACCAACGACAAGCGGGGCCGGGAGATCCTGGCTGAATCTGGTTTGGACATTGTGGCGGCCGAGACGATGCACGAGGCCGCGGAGCGCGTGGTCGCCGCGGTCAAGGGAGAGCAGTCGTGAGCGTTCTGGTCAACAAGGATACCAAGGTCTTGATCCAGGGCTTGGGCAGCGCGGGTAAGTTTCATGCTCAGACCATGATCGAATATGGCACTCAGGTGGTGGCCGCCGCCCATCCTGGCCGAGGTGGCCAGATTTGGCAGAACGTGCCCCAGTTCGATACGGCCACTCAGGCGGTGGAGGCCAGCGGGGCAGACGCTTCTTGCATCTTTGTGCCCGCCTCCGGAGCCGCCGATGCGATCCTGGAAGCATATGAGGCCGGCATCAAGGTCATCGTCTGCATCACTGAGGGCATCCCCACTTTGGACATGCTCAAGGTCAAGCATCGCTTAGACCCAAAAGTTGTCACCCTCATCGGGCCCAACTGCCCCGGCATCATCACGCCTGGGCAATGCAAGCTTGGCATCATGCCTGGGCCTATCCATAAGCCTGGCCCGGTCGGCGTGCTCAGTCGCAGCGGCACCTTGACATACGAAGCGGTGGACCAGCTCAGTCGGCTCGGCATTGGGCAATCCACGTGTGTGGGTCTTGGTGGAGATCCGATCAAGGGCCTGGACTTCATCGATGGCCTGGAGCTGTTTGAGCAGGATCCGCAGACCGAAGGGGTTGTGCTCATCGGTGAAATCGGCGGACAGGCCGAGGAACAAGCCGCGACTTGGATCCAGCAGCATGGCGGTAAGCCGGTTGTAGCCTTCATTGCCGGTCGCACAGCACCGCCGGGTCGGCGCATGGGGCATGCAGGTGCCATCATTGCTGGCGGTAAGGGCACGGCTGAGGATAAGATTGAGGCGCTGCGTGCGGTGGGTGTGTCCGTGGCAGAGAGTCCGGCTGAGATCGGTGAGAAGATGCAAGAGGCCTTGGCGTCGCGCTGAACGCGGTGTCGATATGGAATTGCCAAATGGGGGCGTTGATGAGGAGGCCGTGGCTGTGGCACAGGACTTAGGAAGTAACAAGGAAGCGAAGCCGTCGCCCAGGAGGCAAAAGGGGGAGGTCTTCATCATTCGGGAGCGGTGCAAGGGTTGCGCCTTTTGCGTGGAGTTTTGCCCAACGCATGTGCTGGCGCTTGACACCGAGTTCAACTCCAAGGGCTATCATCCGCCCGTGGTGGTCAACGCGGAGGCCTGCACGGGTTGCGATTTGTGCGGGCTTTACTGTCCCGACTTCGCCATCCACGGCGAGCGCATCAAGGCCAAGGCGGAGGTGAACGATGAAGGCTGACCCGAAGGGCGTGTTGACCGGTGCACATTTTCTGGATGGCGATCACGCCTGTTGTGAAGGCGCTTTGGCCGCAGGCTGTCGCATGGTTTTCGGTTATCCGATCACGCCTTCCACCGAGGTCGTTGAGCGCATCGCCCGAAGACTACCCATGGTAGGTGGTATCTTCGTTCAAATGGAGGACGAGATAGCCTCGTCCATCGCGATTCAAGGGGCTGCCTGGGGCGGCAAAAAGGTCATGACTGTCACCTCCGGGCCGGGCATGTCCTTGATGCAAGAGCATATCGGGTTTGCCGCCATGACCGAGACGCCATGCGTCTTCGTCAATGTGCAACGCGGCGGTCCCTCGACGGGCCTGCCCACCCTGGTGGCTCAGGGCGACATGATGCAAGCGCGATGGGGCTCGCACGGCGACTATGAGACCATCGCCATCGCACCGAATTCTCCGCAGGAATGCTTCGATTTGACCATCATGGCTTTTAATCTTGCGGAACGTTACCGGGTACCGGTCATGTTCATGATGGACGAGAGCATCGGCCACATGACCGAACGGGTGGTCATCCCTGAAGCGGAGACCATCGAGGTTGAGCCACGGCGTATGACAAAAGAAAAACCCTCGGATGACTACAAACTTTACACCCCGGACGAAGATGGAGTGCCGGCCATGCCGCCTGTGGGCGCGGGTTATCGATTTCATGTGACGGGCTTGACCCATGATGAAAAGGGATACCCGGTCATGAACGCTTGGGCTCAGGAGAAGCTGGTGCGCAGGCTGATTCACAAGATTCTGGATCACCGCGAGGATATCTGCGTCAACGAGGAACACAACTTGGAGGACGCGGACATCGTAATAGTGGCCTACGGCATCACCTCCAGGGTGGTGATCCGCACCATGGAAATGGCTCGGGCCAAGGGACTCAAAGTGGGCGTTTTTCGGCCGGTGGTGGTCTGGCCTTTCCCCGAAAAGCGCATGCGTGAGTTGGCTGAACAGGCGAGCGTCATCGTGGTGGCTGAATTGAACTACGGGCAGGTGGTTTTGGAGGTTGAGCGCATTGTAGGGGGGCGCGCCGATGTTCGTTTCGTAGGCCATGGAGGCGGTGCCTTGCATGATCCGATAGACATCCTCAAGGTGATCGAGGAGGTGGGCGCATGACCAATCCCCAAGAACACGTCAATCCGGTAGAACCTTACCTGCGCCTGGATCGTATGCCGCATATTTGGTGCCCCGGATGCGGCATCGGTATCGTGGTCAACTGCTTCGTTCGTGCTTTGCAGAAGTCCAAGGTGGACGTGGATGACGTGGCCGTGGTCTCCGGTATTGGTTGCACAGGCCGTATTGCCGGTTACTTCAAAGTGGATTCTTTTCACACCACGCACGGTCGGCCCATCCCCTTTGCGACTGGCTTGAAGACGGCCCGACCCGACATGCAGGTTTTTGTCTTTTCCGGCGAGGGCGATCTGGTGGCCATCGGCGGCAATCACTTCATTCACGCCGCCCGGCGTAACGTGGACATCAAGGTCATTTGTGTGAACAATTTCACCTACGCCATGACCGGCGGGCAGGTTGGCCCCACGGCACCCTTGCACTCGGTGGCCACGACGGCTCCTTATGGCGCTTACGAACGGCCATTCAATTTGCCGTTTTTAGCGGAGTCCTGCGGGGCGAATTACGTGGCCCGCTGGACCACCTATCACGTGCGGCAACTGACCAAGGCCATGGTGGACGTGTTGAAGAAGCCGGGCTTCTGTTTCCTGGAGGTCATCGCCCCTTGCCCGACTATCTACCAGCGGCGCAACCGCCTGGGTGATGGTTTGGACACGATGTTGTACTACAAGGACAAGTCGAAGGTGGTCAACGGTGCCGACACCCGGCAAGTGGATATCGAACTCCAGGGTGAAATCGTCGTGGGCAAGTTCATCGACCGGGATCGGCCAACTCATTTGGAAGCCATGGACAATGAGCTTAGGCAAAAGTTGGGAGACAAGTACGTGCCCCAGCCGACAGGAGTCGAGCGATGAATCGCATCGAGATCAAGATCGGTGGATTTGGCGGTCAGGGCGTGATTTTGGCCGGCATGATCCTGGGTCGGGCGGCTGCTCTGCATGACAACCTCGACGCCAGCTTGACCCAATCATTTGGGCCGGAAGCTCGAGGGGGCGCTTGCAGCGCCCAGGTGGTCATCAGTGACGATCGAATTCTCTATCCCTGCGTGATGCAGCCCGACATGCTCGTGGCCATGAGCCAACCCGCCTATGAACGTTATGTCATGGAGGTCAAGCCTGGAGCCCTGGTGCTCTATGAGGAGTCTTTGGTGGACCCGGTCAATTTGCCGGATGGATGCCTTGCCTATGGCATCCCGGCTATCCGTTTCGCCGAGGAACTGGGCCGCCGCATGGTGCTCAACATCATCATGGTTGGATTTTTTACAGCCATGGCCGACGTGGTGAGCCTCGAGGCGGTGAAAAAGGCGGTGGCCGCTTCGGTGCCCAGGGGCACTGAGTCTCTGAATCTGAATGCCTTCAACAAGGGCTATACCTATGGCCTGGAACTGAAGACCAAGGCGGATGCCTAACGATCGTCGCAAGCTGGCTGCGGTTGGTCTGCTGCTTTGGGCGAGCCTGGCCATGGCTTGTGAAAAGGCATCGGCTCCAGCACCCGATCCATCAAGCGCAAATCCGACATGTTATGCGGAGGCCGAGCGAACCAGGCCTGGCCGTTTCATTTTTCGGCGCCCGAAGTCCTGTGATTTGGCGGGTCACCATTTTGAGGTTTGGGGCGGCCCAAGGCGTCCAGAGCGCATCGACGAGATCGATGCCAAGGGGCGCATGCCGCAAAGCACGCGTATCCGTTATGCCAAAGCCGGCCATCCCGAGCTGGAAAATCAACTTGTTTATAGAATATCCAGGGTGAGCGATCTGCCAGAGCTTTCAACCCGGGTCGTGATGGAACCAGGTACACCGACAGGTCCGGTGAGCATGCTGCGCTATCTGGACCCGGGGTCTCGAGTCACCCGCATGGATAAGATGCGTGGGGATATTTTGCTGGAACGCGTGGAAAGGAGTTACCGGGGAGGGCGCTTGGCCGAAGAGCGGGGCATGGACGGGCAAGGCGTTTTGCGTTACACCATGCGACTGGTGCGCGAAGCCGGTAAGACTTTTCGAGAGGTCTATGGCCCGGATGGTGCCTTGCAATCTCGGACAGCACTTGTCGGGGTTTTGGAGGACTGAGTGAGCAAGAAGGACAAGAAGGACAAGAAGACAAAGGAAAAAGTGCCGGCCTTGGGTTGGCTGGGCTGGATTTGGCGGCTTGGCCTCAGTGGCGTGGGTGGTGTGGCGGTTTTTTTGGCTTTTCCTACTTTTGATCTTTGGCCCCTGGCCTGGGTGGCCATGGTGCCCACGCTCTTCGCGGTCGATGGACTGAGCCCCAAGCGGCATTTCTGGCTTGGGTTGTGGGCCGGCTTCATCACGAACCTCGGCGGTTTTTACTGGATGACAGGCATGCTGATGGATTTTGGCCATTTGCCTTGGGCCATCTCTTTTGTCTTGAACGCGCTTTTGGCTGTTTACCAGGGGCTGGTCTTCGCCCTGTGGCTTTGGCTCTTGGCCCGATTGCGCGCCAAGAGCAAGCTCGGTACATGGTTGCTGGCGCCGATGACTTATGTGGCCGCGGAGTTTGCGATTTGGTTCCTCTTCCCTTGGTTTTACGCCAACAGCCAGTACCTGGCCATTCCCATGATCCAGATCTGCGAGCTGGGTGGGGTCATGTTGTTGAGCTTTCTTCTGGTGGCTGCCAACGG
>JAUVAM010000535.1 GCA_030591745.1 Deltaproteobacteria bacterium | reverse complement strand
GAGCAGTCCATCCGGATTTTGCCATCCTTGTCCACGCACATGAAGGCAAAGGTGGGATCCACCCGCGGATTGACCACCTCGATGTTCAGGCCATAGCGCTCGGCGATGGGTTCCCAATAGGCAATGCCGGAGCCGCCCAGGGGATCCACACCGATTTTGAGTCCGGCCTGGGCCACCAGATCCAGGTCTACGACCTGACGCAGATCGTCGACGTAGGGTTGCACGAAGTCCACCTCTTTGGTGGTTTCTGCTTTGAGTGCCCTTTCGTAGGGGATGCGTTTGATTTTGTCGGTTCCCCCGGCAAGCAACTCGTTGGCGCGCGCCTGAATTTTATCAGTGACCGAGGTGTCCGCCGGGCCTCCCTCCGGGGGGTTGTACTTGAAGCCGCCGTCGCCGGGGGGATTGTGGCTGGGGGTGATGACCACGCCGTCTGCCTTGGTGCCTGTCTTTGAGCGATTGGCCGCCAAAATAGCGTGGGAGATGACCGGGGTGGGTGTGTAGCCACCGGCACGCTGGATGCTCACATGGACACCTTGTGCCGCGAAAACCTCCAGGGTTGTTATTTGGGCAGCCTCGCTCAAGGCGTGAGTGTCTTTGCCCATGAACAAAGGACCTTCAATGCCGGCCTCTCGTCGATATTCGACCAGGGCCTGGGCGATGGCCAGGATGTGGTCCTCGTTGAAGCTGCATTCGGTGGAACTGCCCCGGTGGCCCGAGGTGCCGAAGCTGACCTTGTGACTTGGATCGTTTGGATCCGGCTGCCGCGTATAGTAGGCGGCCATGGTTTCCGGCACCGAAATGAGCAACTCGGGAGGGGCTGGTTTGCCTGCCAGTGGGTGCAAGCCCATGATTTACTCCTTGTTGGCGAGATTGGACTAGATGGCGCCTCGGGCGAAGACCTGCACCATGCGGCCTACGGTTTCGGCGCCGATGTATTTCCCATCGGTGCGCACGACCCCCACCGAATCGCTGAACTCTTGATCGAAGAGGTTGTAGGCTTTGAGGCCCAGCTCGATCCAGTTTCTGGAGGAATCGCTCTCTTTCGGTCCCATCTGCAAACGCCAGGAGACGAAGGCGTTGGTGAACACGGCAGCCGGGGTGGTGAGGGTGATCCAGGGAAGAAAGGGATCGCCATCCTCCAGGTTCGCCTGCCTGGAGGATGCGTGGTAGTGCATGCTGAAGCCCATGTGCAAACCAAAGTCCGTGGCGTAACGGGCGGAGAAGTTGGCCAAATGCGCGGGCACCCAGGGCACTTGATCCCCCTTCATGGTGCCTTCCGGTGCCTCCCCGCTTACGGGTTGGGTGATGTACACGCAATAGCGATAGGTGTAGTTGGCGTCGATGCGCAGTTTGTCAAAGGGTCTTGCGAGCAGCGTCAGAGAGCCGCCGTAAGCATTCACTTCACCGCCGCTGTTGGTGAAGTTCATGGTGCTGTCATCGAGGTTGGGGAAGCCGTATTGATCGTATTCCATGTTCGCGGCGAAGTCGATGCGATTGCGGTAAAGGTGGGTAAAAGCGACGGCCTTGACCGCCAGGCGACTGTCTAAGAATCGGCCGCGGTAACCCAGCTCCATCGTGGCCACGATTTCGTTGTCGAGATCGTTGTTGCCGACGGCTCGGCGGATGAAATCTTCCAGATCCGGTAGCAGGGGGCCGCCGTCCACGCCGGTCAGATGCAAGTGGGTGTTGTAAAATGAGGGTTTTCTAAAGGCCCTGCCGAATGAAGCCCGCAGCACTTGCTCTTCGGCAAAACGCCAGACCGCGCTGACTCGAGGACTGAAGGTCAGTGCTTCGGGCGTGATGTTGTTGTAGTCCATTCGGACGCCGGCGCTCAGGGTGAGCTGGTCAAAGAGTTTTTGCTCGTCCTGCACGAAGAGCCCCACGCGATGTTGGTCTACTTCGGGGGGATCGTTGATGTCGATCGAGAGGGTCAGCCAGCGGTAGTTGGCACCCACGATGAGCAGGTTGTCTCGCCAGGGCTTCCAGTTGGTCTGCACTTCTGCGTCCAGGGTGCTCGACAGCAAGGGGACGTCGATGGGCATATGGGCGATGACGAAACCTTGATAACCCAGGGGCAGGTCTATGTCGAAGTGTGTGTCGAAGAGGTTGAACCAGACGCGGGCCGTTACGGGGTCTCGAACGTGTTCGAGCAAGGAGTGCAGGGTGCGGGTGTTCCTCAGATAGAGAGGGGCCACGGAGGAGTATATTTGTCCGTCACTGCTTACCATACCCGCCTGCGCGCTGGTCTTGCCGAAGGTCTCGCCCCAATCTCGATCAGCCCGCAAGCGGAAGCGCATCAAATCCAGACCGACGGTGTCCGGATCCTGCCAGCTTCCACCCAGCTCTCGGCCGCCGCTCGCCTGAAAGCGCCAATCCCCAATGGCCTGGTCCACTCGGGCGTTGAACTGAAAACGCCCCAGCTCGCCGCCGGAGACAAAGGCCTCAACTCGGCTCTCTTTGGGGGCTCGGGTTGTAATGCTGACCACCAGGGAGTGCGCATTGGCTCCGTAAAGAGCCGAGCCCGAGCCGCGGAGGACTTCGATGCGTTCGATGTCTTCCAAGTGTACGGGCAGCGAGGACCAGAGGGGGAAGCCAAATGCCTCTTGGCTGTCTTCCCGGCCGTCGATGAGCACCAGTGCCTTGTCGCCCAGTCCATTGGTCAGGGCTCGAGCCCCGACCACATGGTAGAAAGGAAGCATGCGCCAGACTTCCACCTCGGGCACCGAGCGCAAGAGGCAAGGTACGTCGAAACAGGCGCTGTGTTCGATCTGATCCCGAGTGATGACCGTGATCGGAAATGGAGATTCATCGACGTGCTGCACGTGCTTGGAGGCAGAGAAGACCATCTCTTCGTCGGCCAGCAAGGCGAATTCGTCGTCCAGGGCGTCGTCTGCTTCTTCTGCCCAGACAAAGCCCGCCTGCCAGGGCAGTGTCAGTAGGAGAGCGATTGCTAAGATTTTCCACATTTTGGGTTTACTCATACTCCGCAAAACCCCCCATGTTTTTCTCGAAAAGATCTGTTGATCGGGATTGTAGTCGGTTAATCTTTCCGTGCAAACCAAGAAATTCATGGAGGCAAATATGAGGATTGGATCCGTGGCGACTTTGTGGTTGATGGCCGGCTTACTCTTTTCGGCGGCAACGCAGGCCGCTGAGACAATTACCTTTGCGGCAGCAGGGGATACCATGCTGGGCACGGACCTACGTAAGGGCGTGCGGGGCCTTGCGCCGGGAGATGGCAAGGATTTGCTCAAGCCGGTTTGGGGAATATTCAAGGCAGCGGATGTGGCCTTCCTGAATCTGGAGGGCGTATTTGCCGATGAACTGCCCCAGACCAAGTGCGGACCCAAGTCCAAATCCTGTTATGCCTTTCGCATGCCCACCCGATATGTGGCCGCCTTGCAGCATGCGGGCATCGACGTGGTTTCCAACGCCAACAACCACGCCATGGACCTGGGGCCGGCGGGCATGGATTCGTCTCTGCGAACCCTGGATGCGGCGGGTATTGCCCATGCCAGTCGTTATGGAGATGAGGCTCGTCTGCGGGTTAAGGGACTCACGGTAGCGGTTTTGGCGGCCCATTCGGGCTCATGCTGTCTCAACGTCAACCGCATCGATGAGGTGGTGGCGGCCATTCGCAAGGCCGATATCGAGGCCGATTTGGTGGTGCTCAGCGT
>JAUVAM010000230.1 GCA_030591745.1 Deltaproteobacteria bacterium | reverse complement strand
TGCCGCATCCGCCCGTGACGGTGGCTGCGCTTTCCGAGGTTTGGCTTGTGATGTCGAAGAGGACGGCGGACAGGGCGCACTTGTCTCCGGCTTTGATGAGTTTCGTGGTCAATGTTTTTTGGGCTGCCGCCGCCTTGCCGATTTCTACCTGGGTGGCGTCGTTGTAGTTGGCTTGATAGCTTTCCTTGGCCTGGGCTTTGAGTTGTTCTCGCGTTTGTTTTGACGGGATCACCTTGAAGGCGCTGCCTTCGGCCAGAAAGGTTGAAAGCGCGTCGGTGAGTGCCTGGTTGGATTCGGGTTTGAGGATGTGGCCGGCATCCTCGATATCCAGGATCGCGACCACGACGCCGGCTGGGATGGGTTTTTCGGGCAGCTTGCCGCGCTCGCCCAAGGCTTTGGCGATGGATTGGGACAAGAGATCCATGGGTGCCGCGTGATCGGGACCGGCCGGACGAGCCCGAAAAACCATAAACTGCAGAAAGCCACCGCCACCCACATCATTCGAACCGGCATTGAACACCACCGTCTCGCCACCCAAAGCGCATGCTTCAGCTCTGACCCGCCTTTCAATCTCAGGAGTGAGGTTGCTCTCGCCCGTGATGCTGAGCATACCGACTTGCTGCAAACGATTCATCGCCACAGCGATATCCATGTCCACAATCTCAGCCGCACAGCCAGCAGGCTTGGCCTTAGCCAAAGCCCCAACTCGAATCGCCGTAACCCGCAAAGAAGGACCACAACCAGAAACCACAAAAGCCAAAATCAAACCAAAACAAACACCCATTCTCTTCATGTCAGTTTCTCCCAAAATATTTACGCAAGTGCCCCTGAACATATTTCCAGCCAGACAGGAGTACAACACATAATGAGAGGCAGCACGCGATCGGTCAGAGTGAATCAGGCTCCGGCGTGAGTCGGGCGGTGAGTTCCACCCTGGGTACACAGACACTGGGTACGTAGACTTCTTCTGCCCATGGCAGATAACCATCCATTTCTACGCGGATGGTGTTCATCTCCGAAAGGTTCAGCAATTCCTCGGACGCGATGCAGAAAAAATCCGCGTACGGGTAGTCCTCTCGCCACGTGCAAACGCAGTTTTCATTTTGATCGAGGCACCGAACTCTGGCGATATCGTTGACGTAGATTTTGGTTGGGCAACAGATTTCTTCTCCAGTGCTGTCGTCCACTACGTTGACAAAGACTGAATCGTCAAGGTTGGCATCGCAGACTTCGCCTTGGCCGGCATCGCAGTCGGTGCCACAATCAGCACCCCCATCGCCGCCGGCGCAAGCTGCGGCTGTTGTCAGCAGAAATCCCGAAAGCAAAACCGCGAGAAACTTTTTCATCATCCCCTCCCTTGTTTCATTGTTCCGGCGTGAGTCGGACGGTTCGTTCTATCTTGGGCACGCAAACGCAGGGCACGTAGATTTCTTCTTCCCATGGAAGATAACCATCCATTTCCACGCGGATGAGGTTCATTTCCAGCAAATTGAGTTCGTTTTCGGTGGCGACGAAAAAGGCTTTCCTGTTGTCCTCCCGCCAGGTGCAAATGCAGTCGTCATGACCCAGGCCCGTGCCCCCATCCGTGGACACACGGCTGTTGATCAATACCTGGGTAGGACAGCAAACCTCTTCTCCTGTGCTGTCGTCCACCACGATCACGAAGACGGAATCGTCGATGTTGCCATCACATCCAAGGCGGCACCCATCTTGGCCGGCATCGCAGTCACTATCCCCCTCGCCGCCGTCGCAGTCGGTGCCGCAGTCAGCACCCGCATCGCCGCCGTCGGAATCAGTCCCATCTGCACCCGAGCACGCGGCCATGGCCAGGAGAAAACACCCACCGAGAATCAAGCATAGAAAATTTTTCATGATCCACCTCCCGATATAGAAGTCCCATAGTCCGAGTTTAGGGTATGGGCGAAATAAATGGAAGGCCCGGCGGTTTGTCGGTGAGTGGATCAGTCGCAGATGTGTTTGACGCAGCTGGCTTCGTCGGATTCGTCGGCGCAGGATTCGATTCCGTCGCCGGGCCAGTTCCTCGAAATATTTGGCGTTGACTTATGGGCCCAAAAGCGTAATAATACTTATGGGCCCATAAGTGACGACAGCCTTTTTGGCATCAAGGAGCAAGAGGATGGAGCAACATGACATCCAGGAAGTCGATTTGGCCGAGGAACTTGGTGCGCTTGGGTCGACATCGATACAGCTTCTGACCCTGTACATTCCGAACAAGGACAAGGATGGGAATGAGTTTGGAGCACAGAGAGTTTGGGTTCTTGACGCATCTAAATTGCTGGCAAGAATTGGAGGCGGAGTTACGATCATGCCGCCTTGTGAGGGTGGTTGGCTGAATGAGGAAACCGACCAGATTGTCTGGGAGTCGCCGGTGCTGGTTTATACCTTCATCAAGGCTGATGGATTGTTGTCCAGCCTTCCAAGTTTGAGGGCTTTTCTTCACAGGATGGGTCGGGAAACCAACCAAGGTGAAGTAGCGTTTGAATTCGATGGTAGCTTCTTCAGGATTACTGAGTTTGATCAGTAAGGCGCGAGGGGAGGAAATCATGGCAAGTAGAATCAAGAACAAAGGCAAAACGGAGACTCGCATTCGGGCGAGAGGTCGGCCTGAAGAGAAGATAGGTTCTGATGTGGTGGCCTTTGCTCTCGGCGTGGGTCAGGAGAATGGCGAGGAGGTGGGGCAAGGGGGTAGCCCGCATATTTTTTACGTGATGCGGCAAGAAATCATGGAGCGGCTCGAATCCTCCGGGGGGCGGCCAAGGCTGAGGGGTACATCCATACGTCAGAAAATCCCCCTGGGCGTAGCGGACTGGTCGCTGCTCAAGGAGATCGCTGAATTGTTGCGGGAGCAGAATGTGCTGGCCACCCCGGGCCAAGTAGCGAGCGAACTGCTGCACCGAAGTCTCAAGCAAATCGACCTAGCGGCCATCAGGGCCTCTCTCGATGCGGGCGATTCTTGAGAAGCGGTGTCACGAAAAGAGGTGATCTGGGTGGCTCGAAAGAGACTCGAAAACATGCATCCGGGTGAAGTGCTTGCAAAAGAATTCATCAAGCCCCTGGGGCTCTCTCGTTATCGCCTGGCCAAGGACATCGCGGTGCCTCAAAGCAGAATCTACGAGATTTGCAAGGGCCGTTGTTCCATCTCAGCCGACACCGCCCTTCGGTTAGCCAGATATTTCGGCAACACGGCCAGGTTCTGGCTGGGCTTGCAGCAGGACTACGATTTGGAAGCGCAGATTATGAAGCATGGCAACAAGATCGCGGAAATCCAAGCTCTGGATACGATGGCTTAATGCGAATCGGGTTCCGGCGTGAGTCGGGCGGTGACCTTCTCGGGGATTCCGCAGTTGCAGAACGGGAGGGTGAATTCATTTTCCCAAGACAAATAGCCGTCTACTTCTATGCGGATTGAGTTGGTTGCTGTTCCGTTGGAGTGTTCTTCGTTGGCTGTGCAGAAAGCTGGTTTGTCAGCCTGGGGCCAGGTGCAAACACAGTCGCCACTTGGGTTGTTGCACGAGTCCAAAAGTTTGTCGTTGATGAAAAACAGGGTCGGACAGCAAATCTCTTCGTCAGAGGAATCGTCCACCAAGGTCAGCCAAACCAATCCACCGTCAAGGCCAGCGTCGCAGACACAGAAATCCTCGCCGTCGCAGGCCGCGGCGGTGGTCATCAGGAATACCGAAAGCAAAATCGCGGGAAACTTTTTCATCCGTCACCTCCCGAATCGTTTGTCCCAATCACTTTAGGATACTCTGTTTCATTGCTCCGGCGTGAGTCGGACGGTTCGTTTTATCATGGGCACGCAGACGCAGGGCACGTAGACTTCTTCTTCCCAAGACAAATAACCATCCATTTCGATCCGGATGAGGTTGTTTTCCATGAGTCTAAGGGAGTCTTCTGTCTCAACGAAAAAGGCTTTTCTGTTGTCCTCCCGCCAGGTGCAAATGCAGTCGTCATGACCCAGGCCCGTGCCCCCATCCGTGGAGACATGGCTGTTGATCAATACCTGGGTCGGGCAACAGATTTCTTCCCCGGTCGTGTCGTCCACACAGTTCAAAAAGACGGAATCGTCGATGTTGCCGTCGCAGTTCGTGCCACAATCATTTCCATCGGCACCTGTACAGGCCGCCATGACCAGCAGAAAACACCCCGCGAGAATTATCCAAAGGATTCTTTTCATGTCCATCTCCCGATATAGAAGTCCCTTAATCCGAGTCTAGATCGTGGAGGTTTTAAATGGAAGGCTGGGTGCTGTCGGTCTCAAAGCTGCGCGGCGATGAGCTTCATGGCGCCCAAGAGCTCATTTTTCTTGCAAGTGGTTTCTACGGTGGCGCCTTCCTGGGCGGTTTCGGATTTCAGATCGAAGAGGGTGGAGGTGAGTACGCATTTCTCACCTATTTTGATGAGTACTGTGGACAGGGTTTTTTGGGCGGCCAGGGCCTTGCCCAGATCGATCTGACAGCTTTCGTCTATGCACTGCCGGTAGCTGCCCTTTTTTTCGTCCTTGAGCCTGGCCCGGACCTGGTCTCTGGGGATTACGTTGAACTTGCCTTGCTGCACCAGGAGCGTGCCGAGGAAGAGGGTGAGGTTGTCCAGGGTTTCTTTGTCCAGTTTTCGGGAGGCGTCGTGAATGTCGAAGATGGCCAGTACGATCTTCTTTGTGTTTTTCGCGGGCGTTGGTTTTCCCGGCTGAACCGGGCTGGCGAGGCTTGCAAAAACGTCCTTGTTGGCCCATGCCTGAAGCAGGCCGTTCATGGCTGAATGCATGAGTTGCTGACAGCCGATGTACAGGGTGTGATATGCCATTTCACTTTTGGCCACGCCTGAAAAGGAAAAGGAAAACTCTTCGTGGGTCGAGGGGCGGATGGCGAAGGCCCAGTTCATTTGCAGTATGGCATGGTTCATGATGCCCAGTTGGATGTTGTTCACCGAGATGCGGTCGACTTTTGCCTGGGCAACAAAGTGGGCTGTGCTGGGAAAGGTATATCCCGGTTTGACGAAGCTTATGTCGGAAAAAAATACGCTAAGGGTATTTCGCAAGCTGTCTTCAAGGAAGATCCGAAAGCCTTTGACGCCGTGGGTGGAGTTGTCGATGAGGAAGGCGTCTTTTACCTGGACGGGATCGATGATCACGAAGAGCTTGGCGCTTATGGGTTTTGCGATCATGGGGGTGGACGGCTTGATACTTTGGTCACTTAGCTCGAAGGTGTAGCCACCGCGAGCCGAGGGTGGGGGGGCGTTGGTGGGCACTTGGGCTTTGGGTAAGCATGCGCTGAGTACGAAGAGCAGGGCTGTTGGCAGAAGTAGTTTGCGCATGGGTTCTCCCGTTATTGAGGCCGGCATTGGATGCCGATGGCTCGGAAATAGTGGGCTGTGCGGGTTTGGAGGCCTGTGAGTACTTGGCCCTTGGGACAGATGAGTTCGAAGTCCTTGCCGCCGGCGCCGCCGATGGCTTGGGTGCGTCGGGGTTTTTGGTCTTTGGTTTGGCAGAGTAAGCCTACTTGATCCAGTAAGGCGGCCGAGCTGCCGAAGATGCCGACGGGTTGTTCGTCTTTTGTGCAGGCTGCGTGAACCAGGGGGCCGGGCAAGAGTCGGCCCAGCCAGGGGCCTTGCATGGATTCTAAGGCGTTATTGGCCCGGGGAGATGCACAACTGGGCCGAAGACACTTTAGCAATGGCGTGGCGGATGTGTTTTTGACTTGGCCGGTCAGTCCGCCCAGGACCAGACCTGGACTGCAGGAGAAGTCCAGCCTGCCGCCGCCTGCTCCGCCTCGCCAGATTGAAGTCCAGGGTGGAGCTTGGGGTTCATTCAGCAATTTGCGGGCCGCGCTGAGATCCGGGTCGGGGATCCAGGTGAGCGGTGGTTGGTCCGGGTTGACCAGCCAGCGCCACATCCAACTTTTGGCTTGGGCTCGGGAGACATAGGCATCCAGTTTGGGTGCATTTGCGTGACGGGATAGATCCATGGCGACGAAGCGTCTGTCCCAGATGGCGGCATCGTGAAGCTTTGCCAGCCTGGCCAGTTTGTTGCGTGCTAGAGGCCCTGTTTTGTAGGGCCTCTTGTGCTGCGGCGTATTGCGCAGTGTTTTTTCGTCCGTGCCCAGGCGATTGAGATCGAGGAGCAGCACGACTTGCTTGCCCTTGCGGATCAGTTGGGACGAGGTGCCCAGATGCCCTTGTTTTTTCTTGGGGGCATCTAAGTAAAACTCGAACTCCAAGCGTGGGCGGAACAGGGACTTGTGGATCAAATAGTGGACTTTTTCGCGAGCATAACGCGCGCCCAATTCGCGGCCCCAGGTGGCCAGATCATAGCCGTCGTCGTAGTGCTGTACATAGGCCGCCGTGCCGGAGCGGAAGCCCCAGCGTTGCTGCTTGGCGGTCCATAGGCCCTGGGCCAAAAGCGCTATGAGGGTGACGCCTAGGGCTGTTTGATTGAAGACGAAACGCGCACCATGTCTGTTTTGCAGTTTCTCCTGGGCGATGCGCCAGACGCGGAGCAAGACCACGGCCCCGGCAACCGCGAAAAAGGGCCCAAGATA
>JAUVAM010000505.1 GCA_030591745.1 Deltaproteobacteria bacterium | reverse complement strand
GCTGGAGCTGGCCTATGTCTTCGACGACAAGCGACAGGTGCTGGTTTACGAGAAGGTGACCTGGGAGGTGGCGGGCGAGCACAAGGGCCTGCGTTATGGAGAGAATCCAGGTCAGCCGGCCGCCTTGTACAAACTGACCAACGGCAACCTGCTCATCGGCGAGGTGGCCTGCGTCGAGCCCGGTCAGGGCCTGGTTTGTGATGCCGAGCTGCATCGTTTCGGCAAGCACCCGGGCAAGATCAACCTCACCGACGCCGACAACGCCTTGAACATTCTTCGCTATCTAAGTGATCGACCGGCCTGCGCCATCTTGAAGCACAACAATCCCTGCGGCGTGGCCTTGGCCGATGATCTTGAGCATGCTTACTTGAAAGCCGATGCAGCGGATCGAATCGCTGCTTTTGGTGGTTGCATCGCGCTCAATCGACCCGTGGATCGAAGCACGGCTCAAGCCATCGCCGAACGCTACGCCGAGGTGGTGGTGGCACCTGGTTTCGAAGAGGGTGCCGTGGAGATCCTGGCCGCTCGCAAGAACCTGCGCATCATGGAGATCAAACGCATGGATCGCTTGGCCGACTTTGCGGCTCAGCGCTTCGTCGACATCAAGAGCTTGTTGGATGGTGGTTTGATCTTGCAGCTTTCCTACGTACCCGAGGCGCGCACCCCAAGCGCTTTCAAGTTGGCCGAGTCCTCGCGCAAGGGAGAAAACTATCGCATTCAGCGCCCACCGACCCCGGCGGAACTGGAGGACATGGTGTTCGGCTGGGTGGTCGAGGCCGGGGTGACCTCCAATTCGGTCATCTACGTCAAGGATGGGGTGACCGTGGGCATCGGCACGGGCGAACAAGACCGGGTGGGCGTGGCCGAAATCGCTCGGGACAAGGCCTACCGCAAAATGGCGGATCGCCTATGCTTCGAGCGCCACGGAAAATCCATGCATGAACTGGAAGCCGGCAAAGACTTATCGGCCATCGAGGACGAAGTGGCCCAAGCCCACGGGGGCCTGGATGGCGCGGTCATGATCTCCGACGCCTTCTTCCCCTTCCGCGACGGCCTGGAAGTAGGCCTGAAAGAAGGCGTCCGCGCGGTAGTCCAACCCGGCGGCTCCATGCGAGACTACGAATGCATCGAAGCCTGCAACCAGCTAGGCGCCACCATGGTCTTCACCGGCCAACGCTCCTTCAAGCATTAGGGGGACGTTGGTACCTTAAGAACATTGTTTTTGATTCTTGACTGGCCGACTGTCACTTCTCGGCGTCCTTTTTGACCAGTCTTAGTGTTTCCGCATATATGTTCCCGCGGGGGCCCAATGCGACAATTTCGATTTCCGCTTTCTTCGATATTCTGTAGATGATCCTGAATCTGCTGACGCGGAAGCTGGCCAATCCACTAAGTTCATCTTTCAGCATTTTTCCAGAGAAGGGTTCAGCAAGAATCGACTGGAATGCCTTTTTGATTTTTTGTTTGAGATGGGGATGCATACCCCGGATTAGTCTCGCAATATGATCGGGAACCCGAATCTTGTTCTTGCTTGATTTCGCCACAACGCCCTGTTTACTCGAACAGATCTTCAAGGTTGTACAGTTTCGCCTTCTTTTTCTTGAGCGCGGCCAGGCCGGTTTTGATTTCCTTCATGAGATCGGGGTCGGAGCGAATGTGAGCTGTCTCCCTCCAACTCTCGAACTCGTCAGGGCTCACCAACACCGCGGCGGGGCGACCGTGCTTGGTGATCACCACCTCTTCATCCGTCGCTTGCACGTCATCGACAAGCGCGCTCAACTTCATTTTTACTTCGGAAAGCGATAGCGTTTTCATAAATAGACCTCAATTCTAGTCAACCAGAATTGAGACTAGATTATCACGTTTAAGTTCTCGAGGTCAACCGCGCTGCCAGGACGGTGTTTCGCATAAGCATGGCGATGGTCATGGGGCCAACGCCGCCGGGGACTGGGGTGATGGCACCGGCTACTTCTGTTGCGGTGTCGAAGTCTACGTCGCCGCAGAGTTTGGGTCTGCCCTTGGGGGTGGTGCCGATTCGGTGGATGCCGACGTCGATGACCGTGGCACCGGGTTTGATCATGTCGGCGGTGATGTTTTTTGGCTGGCCTGCTGCTGCAATTAATATATCGGCTTGGCGGCAGTGTTTGGCCAGGTCGATGGTGGCTGAATGGCAGAGGGTGACGGTGGCGTTTGCTGATTCGGACTTGGCGCTTAGCATGTTGGCCAAGGGCCGGCCGACCGTGCGACTGCGGCCGACGATGACCACTTCGGTCCCTTGGGTTTTGATTTGACTGCGCCGAAGGATTTCCATGACGCCCGCGGGGGTGCAAGGGAGTAGGCAGTCCTGGCCCAATAACATGCGGCCCAAATTGACCGGATGAAAGCCGTCGGCGTCTTTTGCCGGCTGGATGCGTTCAAGCAGGGCATCGGCGTTTACATGGGCAGGCAAGGGGAGCTGGACCAGGATGGCATCGATGGCCGGATCAGCGTTTAGTTTGTCGACTTCTTCGACAAGCATCTTCTCCGGCGTGTCGGCCGGTAGATCCAGGTCCCTGCTGAGGATGCCCATTTCTGCCGCTGCTTTGCGTTTGCCCCGCACGTAAGACTTGGAGGCGGGATCTTCACCCACCAGCATCACCGCCAGGCTGGGCGCTCGGCCTCTTTGTTTGTGTACTTCAGCGGCGTGTTGGGCCCACTCGGCTCGGACTTCGGCCGCGATGGCCTTTCCATCGAGGATGCGTGCCTGCACAAAATTCCCCTTTTGGTATTAGTATTAAAACAAACCCACGGGATTGCCGTCTTCGTCGATGTCGATTTGATGGGCCGTGGGCTTGGACGGCAAGCCCGGCATGGTCATCATCTCGCCACATAAGGGATAAAGAAATCCAGCCCCCGCGCTGGGGATGATGTCTCGCACGGGCAATCGGAAGCCCTTGGGCGCATTGAGCAGTTTGGGGTCGTGGGAGAGCGAGTATTGGGTCTTCGCCATGCAGATGGGCAGCTTGGAGAGGTGCTCGTCTTTTTGGAAGCGGCGCATCATGCGCTTTGCATCGGGTCCGAAGTCCACAGCCTCGGCGCCATATATCTCCGTGGCGATGGTCTCGATTTTCTTGGCGATCGGCGCATCCAGCTCATACAGGAATTTGAAGGATTTTTTGCTCTCGCAGGCCTGGGCCACGGCCTCCGCAAGGGCTGTGCCGCCGGCGCCACCGTCCGCGTGACAGGTGTGGGCTACGGCGGCCTGGGCCCCATGGTCCATGGCGATTTTCTTGATGATGTCGATTTCGGTGTCCCGATCAAAGTCGAAGCGATTGATGGCCACGACCACCGGCAGGCCGAATTTGCGCATGTTCTCGATGTGTTTGATCAGGTTTTGGCAGCCCTCCACCACGGCCGGCAGGTTGTCCGCCTTCATGGCGGTTTCGTCGATGGCTTTGCCGGGCCGCGCGGTGAAGGCCCCGCCGTGCATTTTGATGGAGCGCACGGTGGCGGTGAGGACTACGCAGTCAGGGGTCAGGCCGCTGGTGCGGCATTTGATGTTCATCATTTTTTCGGCGCCGCAGTCGGCCCCGAAGCCGCTCTCGGTCACTACATAGTCGGCGAGGCGGACGGCCATTTGGTCCGCCACCACCGAGTTGTTGCCATGGGCGATGTTGGCGAAGGGCCCTGCGTGAATCAGGGCCGGCTGGCCCTCCAGGGTCTGAACCAGATTGGGTTTGATGGCGTCCTTGAGCAGCACGGTCATGGCGCCGGCGGCTTTTAGCTGTTCTGCCGTAACCGGTTCCCGGTCGTGGGTATAGCCGACGATGATGCGACCCATGCGCCGGCGCAGATCCTGGAAGTCGGAGGCCAGGGCCAAGATGGCCATGACCTCACTGGCCACGGTGATGACCCAGTT
>JAUVAM010000433.1 GCA_030591745.1 Deltaproteobacteria bacterium | reverse complement strand
TCCGGGATGTAACTATCCCGCGACTCCTCATCCGCCAAAGGGGTCATCACGACCGTGGATCCGGCTGGAATGCGTGGCGTCTCATCGCCCACTTCTACACCGTCGATCAACAGGCCCAGCAATCGCGGATTGATGTTGGTGGACGCCTCCCCATCCAAGCGAACCGTCACCCGCTTTATCCCCCGCATCAGCTCCTCACCGGCCCGCAATTCGAAGCCGATGAACAAGGGGATGGTCTTGGGCAACTCCTGACCAGGCGGCATGTGCTCCGGGGTCATCTCGAAACCTTGTTCGGCAAGCCAAGCCAGCAAGTCGGGCATGGAGAGCTGGCTCGTGGGCCCTTCGCCTGGCAAAACATAGCTATCCGGCCCCGGGCAGGCGATATCTGATGCAGCAGAGCTCAACTCCATCAGGCAGACAGCCCAGACAAAGCGCAGCTCCCTGCCCTCCCCCATCGGATCCGCCACCAGGGCCTCCAGTTCCACTTCGCCATCCAGACCGCATTCGGGGGGACTGGCCTTGACCGCCAAGGGACGCAGTCGTTCCACCAGGTTGCGCGGAGCAAAAGGATCTTCGCAGGCACAAATCGCAAACAGCATCGAGGCAAGAAGCAAGCCCATCCATAAAAAACGTCGCATCAGAATGACCCCCTCACGCCCAAGGCCGGCAAAATCGGCAAGCCCTCAAAGTAAGCCCGCTCTGAATAATCGTAGTTGTAGCGAATGCCCTCGATCGACGCGTGGTTGTAAGCATTCTGCACGTCCAAGTACAAGCTCAGAGCCCACGAAGAGAAAGCCCAAGTATAATCCACACGCATGTCCAAGCGGTGATAAGTCGGCAAGCGCTCGGAATTGATGGGTCCCGGGATGGGCAAATAGTTGTCCCAGTCCGCGTCGTAGATACCGCCGACAATGGGGGTGTTGGGATTGCCCGAGACGAGTTGGAAGCGAGCGCCGAACTCCCAGCCGTCCCGTTGTCCATGGGCCGGCTCGATTGGGCCTGTAGGCAGACGGTAACCCGCCACCAAGGTCAAAATGTGCGTCTGGTCGTAAGAGAAGAGACGCCAGGACTCATCGGGCCCATCCTGCCGCTGGGAGCGCATCAAGGTATAGGCCAGCCAGCCGAAAAGACCTTCGCGCATATCCCGGCGCACCAGAACCTCTAAGCCCGCCACCTTGCCCACGCCCCCATTGGAATAACGGGTCGTCGCGTCGGGCACCACCAGCTTATCCAGGGTTTTGTAAAAAAAGGTGAAATCCACCGAGCTGGAAAAGGGCAGCTCTTGCTCCAGGCCCAAGGTGTAATGCCAAGCTCGCTCCATCTCCAAATCCGAATTGCCGAAGTTGGAAGACAACTCATCTTCGGTGGGCATCTGGTAGTAGAGCCCCACCCCGGCCTTGAAAATGGTGCCGGGTCGCAGTTCGTGCTTCAAGCTGAAGCGGGGCATGAGCGCCCATTCGTCCACCTCGCCGGCGTGGACCACATCCAAACGCAAGCCACCCGAGAGGCGCGTACCCGCGAAGGGCTCCCAGCCCAGACTGCTGTACGCTCCACCCGTGACGGCCTGGGTTTGCTCTCGCCCCTCGAAAAGCTCAAAGCTCTGCAACTTGGAGGGCACCTGCCCTTCCTTGGGCATCATGGGGATTTTATGTTCCAAATCGTAGGAGGCGAAGCCCCCGATGAGCCCCGTGGTCAAATGCCATCCCTTGGCGAACTGCCAATCCAAATCGCTTCGAAGCCCCACACTGGGGACCTCGATATGCAGATAGAACTTCTCGGCCATATCCATCTGAGCGCTGTCGAAACCCGCCACACTACGCACCTTGAGGTGCCAATCGGCGGCGGGCGGCGCATGGGTCCAACCCAAATGCACCCGATGGAAGCTGGTGACCATGCCGAAGTCACCGCGTAATTCCGGATCCATCGACTTCGGCTGCTCCATTAAGAACTTCAACTCATCCGAGGATCCGAAGGCCATGATGCTGAAACGATCAGCTGCCGTGGGGCTCCAGTCCACCTTGGCCTGGTAGTCGTAGTAAACTGGTGCCACGGTCATGTCGAAACCCGCATCGTCGGGCAAAACGTGAGGCAACCACAAATCCACCGTCGAGCGCCTGGCCGCCACGAAAAAACCCAGATCTTCCGTAACGGGTCCCCACAGAAAGAAGCCTGCATCCAACATGCTCAGCTCGACGTAACCATCCAATTGTTTGTGATCACAGGGTCGGGTTTGCACATCCACGATACCACCGATGGCGCTGCCATACTCCGCGCCGAAGCCGCCCGGCAGAAAATCGATGCGCTTGAGCATGTCCGAATTGAAGATACTTTTGAGTCCACCGAAGTGATAGAGGATCGGCACGACAAAGCCATCGATGAGCACCTTGCTGTCTTCCGGGGCAGCCCCGCGCACAACGATCCCGGGCCCGCCCGAGCCGCCCATGGCCAGATTGCGCGCCACCCCCGGCAGACTCTGCACGATCTTGAGCACATCGCCCTGGGTACCCGGAATCTTCATCACCTCATCCATCTCTAAGACGGTATCCGAGACCTCGGAGACAAGCCGCTCTGAGCGAATGATGACTTCTTCGACCGCGGCCCCTTCCCTCGGGTCCAGCGCATAGCGCAATTCGAGCTGCGCCTGATTTGCCTTCAGCTCAAAGCCTGCCTCAAAGGGCGCGCATTCCGGGTCGTCCACCTTAATCCGGTGCTTGCCCGGTCGCAGGCCGACAAAAACAAAACGGCCCTTCTCGTCGGTCACGGCAAAATGCTTGTTGTCGAGCTTCACCGGGGCGCCGATGAGAGGCTGTCCGGTGGCCTTGTGTACAAGATAGCCCTCGAGCCGCGCTCCGCCTGCCTGAACCACAGGAGACCCGAAGCACACGATGAGGACCCAGGCAATGAGGGAAACCTTTTTCAAATCAAACTTTTTCGGCGATGGCGTCAATCTCTACATCCACGCCCATGGGTAGGCCCGCCACCTGGACGGTTGCCCGGGCCGGGGGCGGATCGGAAAAGTAGCGACCGTAGACCTCGTTGACCGCGGCAAAGTCAGCCATGCTGGTCAGGTAGATTGTGCAGCGGAGCACATCGTCAAAACTCATGTCAGCCGCGGCCAAAACCGCCTTCAGGTTTTCCATGGAACGCACTGCTTGCTCGGCTGCCGGCCCCTTGACCAACTCGCCGCTGGCCGGATCCAGGGGAATCTGACCGGAGAGATACAAGGTACGGCCACCTTCGACCTGGCAGGCTTGAGAATAGGGTCCCACCGCCGCAGGCGCCTCATTTGTCGCGATAACTTTTCGTGCCATGGACTCTCCTTCACATTAAAGTTGAAATATTACGCCCCGACCCTAACCCAAGAACGGGACCTGAGCCAAGCTGACAAAAAAAATCTTGCGAGTAAAAACAGAAAGACTAGAATACTCGCCACGTTGAATCAGTCCCAATCTGGCAGGAGGTTCAAGCCATGAGACGCAAACAAGCCATTTTCGCCATCATTTCCATGCTATTCGTCGGGTTCATCGCCCCTGATGCCATGGCCCGCAAAGCGCGCAAAACCAAGACCCCCCCAAAGCCCATGAACAAAGAGGTCAAATACGAGGCCTACAAGGGCACCGATGTATCCCAGATCATCTACAAGACCTCGCGCAAGGAATTCCGAGTGGGTCACTCACCCTACCTCCCCTTGCGCTTCCATATGGCCGAATTCATTCTGGTCACCACACACTTATCCAAATACCTGCGTCCGGACTTCAAGGCCGAGATCAAAATGGCCCCGGGTAAGGGCAAGCCCAAGCTCATGGCCAACAAGACCTTTCAAGATCGATGGCACAGCCTGGTCAAGGACTACGAAAAAATCTCAGCGTCCTTTGCCAAGTTCAAGCATCCCAAGGAAGCGGAAGCCGCCTTCGCAAAGTACAAAACCGCCATGAAAGAAGAGCTTGCGCTGGCCCGTAAGGTCTCCGAGCGCATGTTCGCAGGACAAGGCATCCGAGCCAGGGAACGAGTCTGCGAAGAGCTCAAAGGGAAATTCCGCGCCCGTGATGCCGAGTGGTTCGATCGACTCTGTGCAGAGTTCCAAGAAAACGGCAACCTGTCCAAATTCTTTCCACGCTTCTTGGATTTACTAGTCAAACCTTCCTTTGACCTGGCAAAAAATGAAGCCGAGAAAGCCATGCAGAAGGTGGGCCTGGAGTACGCCACGGCAGTAGAGGAGCAAGGGGATATTATTGCTCCATAGTTGATAGTTGTCCTACAGAGGCTTGGGCACGAAGTACATCGACTGCATCACGGCCATCTCGGCCACCGCATCATTCGGCAGCCCGCCGGTCAAGAGCACCCAACCATTGAGCAGTTCCGTGGCCTGATGA
>JAUVAM010000509.1 GCA_030591745.1 Deltaproteobacteria bacterium | reverse complement strand
GGCAGAGCTCTGACGAAATGCTGCTGGTTGAATAGCTGCCGGCCCACCAGGTAGTGAGCGCTGGCCCAATCCGGGCATAAAATGGCCGATTGCATCAGATCATGAAAATAGCCCAAATCCAGATCGCCCTCGGCCAGAAAATTCAGGATTTGGCGCCCGGCCAGGCTGCAAGGCAGGCCACCCTGCTCCATCTGCTCCAGGGCTTCGAGCTTGATGAGGGCCGAACGCTCCGAGCCATCGCCCAGCCCCGTCGCCAATTGGCCCTCGAAGGATTGACGGGCCTCGGCCATGCGACCTTGGCGAACGGCCAAATCACCCATGCGTCCGGCGAGCCTTGTTTTGTGGGCTTCTCCAAGCCCTTCGTGTTGCAACAACTGCTCGCCCAGTTTTTGGGCTTCGCTCAAGCGGTCCTGGCGCCCACGCATCTCCATGCGCAGCTCTAAGGCACGGGGATCCTTCGACAAGTGACTGAGCAAGTCATCGATGACGAGGTCGGCCTCAGCCCATCGTTCCTGGGTCACGAGATCATGCGCCTTGGTTCTGAGCTTGGCTTGTTCGTGGGCGCAAGTTTGTTCAAAGATCCCGCCTTTTGCAAAGCGGCTTCGAGCCCGCAACAAAGTACCCTCGTCCAGGGGCATGGCATCCAGGAAGGCCTCCCAGTCGACGATGAGCTGCTCGGTGTCTTTTGTTGGGTAATGGCCCTCAAGGTCTCCATCGGCATAGGCCGCGCGCAGAGGCTCGGCTCCATGGGTCTCCAGCAAATAGCGCACGAAGGATCCGGCCAGGGTGTAAGAGCGATTTGCGGCGGCGGACCAAAATCCCACGGGGTTGAACAAACCCCGGATGTCCGGGGCCTTGCCGATGCGTCTGAGGGCCGCGCTCCATCGGTGGGGATCTTGTCGCCCCGCGCTTCGGTCCAGGCCCACCGCCAAGCCCTCGGTTAGGCCCATGTTCACCCAGAAGGCTGAGCTGGCCGAGGTTTGGGTCGGCCAGGCACCGATCGCCGAGGCCGCGGCGTGGACCAGTTCGTGTTTGAGCGTGGGGTGGGGAAAGCCCTTCAAATGGAGGACCATCATGGGCTGCCAGGGCTTGGCATACTGGGTATTGCCCGCGCCCACCAGCTTTCTTTTTTGCCGGGCCGAGGCAAAGACATAACTATGGATGGGCGGCAAGTCCAACTCACCTATCGCCTGTCGGATTTGATGCAGGCGGAATTCGTGATCCAGGGCCAGAAGCGACCGAGCCTTGGCGTCGAGCCTTTCGGGGCAGTGAATGACGAAGTGCTCGGTGCGGATCGTGACCGGCAGGGCACGCTCGATGGCGTCTCGCGAGCGGCCGAAACCCAGGCTGTCCGCGGCCGTGCCCAGGCCCCAGGCAGCGGCCAACGCCAGAAGCCCGCCCACAAGGAGCTTGGCGACAGGCTTGATCTGGGGCTGCGTTTTTTGCACCGGGCGGCTGAGCAAGAGGGCCATGCAGGCGGCGGCCAGGGTCCAGGCCAAGCTGTGTGTGCGAGAAGCCAGCAAGGTCCATCCCGGTTCGATCACCGAGTCATAGATGGGACCTGCCAACCAACCCAAGAGGGGATTGAAGGAATCCACCTCCACGCCGGTCCAAATGTGCGCCAGGCCGCGGCCGGCCAGGAACAACCACAACCCGGCATAAGCCAGACCGGTCCAGGGGCGCTTGGGCAAGAGCCAGGCCAGGCTCAGGCCCCAGCCGGTCGCCATCCCGGCCGTGCCTAAGCTCAGCAAGGCAAAAAAGGCCAGGCCGGTCGAATAATTGCAGTTGTCCACCCGAAGGGCGTTGAGGCTGATGATGCCCAGTGCCGGCAACATGGTCAGCAGGTTTAGGCCCAGGGCCCGGCGGATTTGTTTGCCGTAGCCGTCCAGGCGCCGCACCGCGGCTACGGCCACCGGCCCCGCGGTCAGACTGGCCAGAAGGCTCATGGCCAAGGAAAACTCGTATCCCAAAAGATTAAAAAGCGGAACAAAGGCCAAAGCCGCCGCGGCACCGGTGTGCAAGAGCAAGGCCACGACGAAAGACGGGCCCGCGCCCCTCGGCAGCCGACCGGATGCTTTTTGTGGGTTACCGAACATGCGCATCTTGTTATCACAGGCTAGGGCGCTCTGGCCAATGGGATTGCAAAATTGAGATTCACATGCTTTGTTTCAGTAAATGGACTGCAAACGAACAGACAGAGCGCTGGGGATGATGTGGATTGGGATGTTGCTGATCAGTCTGGGCTGTGCCACCAGCACCGGCTGCAAGTCGGCTGATTCGCATGCGGACAGCCCCCGGGTCTGGCTTGCCGGTCGAGACGGGCCCGTGCGCATTTTGGTGGAGGTGGCCAGCCGGGTTGATGAGCAGGCCCGCGGCTTGATGCACAGGCAGCAAATGCCTGAAGACAGGGGCATGATTTTCATTTATCCGACAGAGGCCCTTCATGGCTTCTGGATGAAGAATACGTACATCTCTTTGGATATGCTCTTCATCGGCTCCAATCGCCGCATCGTGGGCGCGGTGGAAAACGCCGAACCGCTGACCACGACCAGGCGTCAGGTCAACGCGCCGAGCAAATACGTGCTGGAGATTAACGGGGGGCTGATGAAAAAGCTGGGCGTGGTCGAGGGCAGCGAAGTGCGCTTCGAAAACCTTTCACGCTGGATCCCGGAGGATTAAAGCCGTGAGAGGCAAAGTGATTCTCATCCGCCTGTTTGTGACCTTGTTGGTGATTTACCTTTTTGTGGGCGCGGTCGTGACCTTGCGCCACGCCTTGCGCTCGGACCCGTTGGCCGCGGGTAAGGCCTACGTCAGGGCTTTGCAGGATCGGGATCTGCCGGGGATCTATCTTTATTCCGACCTCTTGGGCCCCAGGTTGGCGGGCATGATGGCCAAAAGCGAAGTGGCTGAGAATACGCGCAAGCAGATGTGGGCCAAGGACTTTGTGCGTTTCAAGAGTGAGTTTCATCGCGGCGGCCGCGCCATGGACAGCCTGCGGCGGGAACGACAGTTGCTGCATCCGGAAGCCATGGTCTCACCGATTGCCGCCGGGGATTATGCGGCGGAGATACGCGACATCGATGGCGAGGAAAACCTGGCACGTTTCAGCGACCTGCCGGGCAGTATCTACCAGTTGTACTTTCGTATTGGATACAAATCGCCTGACCAAGCACCGCCGGTGGGCGTGTTGAGCAACATCTCTACGGGCAAGGCACGGCGACTCCGTGCCGTGGTGGTTCGCGTGGAGGTTACGACCCGGCCTGATATCCCCTCATGGCAGACTTTTTTCATGGGGCTTGATTGGCTGGAAAGCATCGAAGTGGCTTTTCCCTTCAGGGACTGGTTCACGATTCGCTCGCCCAGCGAGGTGTGGATGGCCAAGGTGATTTTCGACGTGGACAAGAAGACCGTGGAGACCTTCTAGTGGATTGAATCTTAGTCTTTGTTGAGCAATTTGCGGTAGAGGTGCTCGCCCAGGGAGCCGCGCATCAGCCCTTCAACCATGGATTCAAAGTCGTCTCGCTGGCCGTCGTCCCGATAGATGAAGTGAATGCCCATGCCCATTTCCTTCACCTCGGGTCGGGCCATGTTGCCTTCTTCGTTGATCCAAATAACCTCGCCGCGAATTTCCACCGGATTTTCAATCTTGGGGATAACCAAGCGAAAGAGAAACTCGGTGCCCATGGGCAAGGGTTTGTCGGTCTTGATGAAGGTGCCGCCCTTGGAGATGTTCTTGGTGTAGTCCGCGAAGAAGGTGTTCATCTTCTTGTATTCAACTTTGAGCTCAATGGGCGCGCGAATGTGCTCGCGTCTGTTGGTTTTTTCTGCATCGCTCATGGTCTGTCCTTGTCGCTTCAAGTGATT
>JAUVAM010000100.1 GCA_030591745.1 Deltaproteobacteria bacterium | reverse complement strand
GCGATAGTAAAAACTCGGCCACTTCGACCTGGCGGTCCACGACCCCCGCCGCATCGAGAAATTGCCGCATGAGCACCCAGCGACTGTTGGCCTCGTCCCAGGCCCCGAAACGCGGCATGTAAACTGCCGCGGGGGTCTGCTGCATACGCCAACGCAGCGTGGAAACAGGACTGACCCAGCGGAAATTACCACGAACCTCGTTGCGATTGATGGGGTTGGTGAAGCCGATGGCGAAGGCCGCGGGATTCACAAAGTTGACCTGGTAGTATGCATAGCGTCGGTTGTCCACCTCCAGGCGCACCCATGAGGCCAGCGGAAAAACCTCAGCGATGCCGGGTCCGTCCCCAAAGGGCTGCAGGAAAGTCTCGTTATCCGCCTCGGCGGCCGAGGCGGGATCCAGGGCACATTGGCCATCCTCAACCCAGGCTTGCTGATTGCGGCAAACCACCGTGTGGGGGGTGACCGCCAGGTTCAGCAGGTAGTCGCGAGAAGAGGCGAAGTTGCCCCGAAGGGTCAATTCGATGAAACTGGTACCGTCCGTATCGAACCCGATGGCTTCTTGTGCGCCGGGGATGGTCGCACCCGACAGGTGGCAGAGATCGTTGTTCACATCCGGCGAATACATGAAGGCGGCCCGGGAGATGTCTTGCACCATGGTCTTCATGGAAAAACGCAGGTTGGCCTGCAGCTCGGTCACCTCGGCCGAGCGCCCGAAGGTGCGCTGCACCGAAGCCGAAATACCCACCAGGCTGGCCATGAGCATGCCGCCCACCACCAGGGCGATCATCATCTCCATCAAGGTGAAGCCGCGCTGGTCCTTTTTGCTCAATCGCATCATCCTTAACACCTCGTTAGATTCGACGCTTGCTTAAAAACTGAGTGACGCTGACCACGTGCCGCTTGAAATAATTGTCTCCGCCCGCACCCCACCAATCGTCCCATTGATAGTCCTGCTGGCCATGGTCCTTGCTGTCCCAGGAGACATAGACGGTCACCCGCACCAAATTGGGGCTGGCCGCGGTACCCGGGGCCAAGGGCACCAGATGGGCGACGTAATGAACCCGGTACATGGCACCCGGGCCCGTGCCAGCGGCCACGTCGATAAGCAGAGCGCTGCTGACGACGTTGTCGGGGGCAATGGCTTGCCCCTGGTAGGTCATCACCGATCTCAAATCCACCAGGTTCAGGTTCACGCCCGCACCACTCGGTGGATCGGTCAAAGACAAGTTGGGGAAAATATCGGCCCACGCATAGTCCAGCATATTGGAGCCCAGCCAACGAAGGCCCTGGGTTCGAATCTCATCGGATACCCCCTGGGCGATCTTTTGGGCGTCCGTACGCGCGCGGGCAAAGGTGTTGCCGCGCACCGCGATGACCTGCAGGTTGATCACGGCAAACAAGCCGATGGTCAAGATGACCATGGCCACCATGACCTCGATCAGGGAGAAACCCGCCCGTTTTGAACTCAACAGCCGCATTGGATTGGACGATGGCATGAACGCAAGCCTCCTCAATACTCTTGCCCAACGATGATGAAACGCACACCCACCGACCCACCGGAGCTCACCCTGGCGTTCAACACGGGCCCGATCGTGGCCCCGGCCGCATCGCAAGAAAGAATGGAAAAAATCCGAACCACCGCGTCGTTGATGGAAATCTCACCCGTGGCCTCAAAATGAAAAACCGTCAAGGCACCCAAATCGGCGCTCGTGTCATCCCTGACGCTTGAAATGGCCACGTCGGCACCCACCTGAGTCGACACTTGCTTGGAAAAGACCACGTTCCAGTTATTGATGCTTGGAGAGCCCCAATTGTTGACGTCTGCATCGGCCGCGGCCGTGGCACAGGTGGCCGGGCGCAGGTATTCTCGAATCAGCACCCCCCCGCCGGTCCCCCCGGACACGCCCGGCGTGTCCGTGGTCACCGAAACCTGATGACAACGCCCCGTCCGCACGGCCCGGGAGCGAGCGGCAAAGACCGCCTGCACGATGTAGTTGGCCACGGTCCGTTGTCGCTCGCGCTGCAAAGCCAGCGCAAAGGAAGGCACCACCGCCGCGCTGACCAGAGCCACGATGGCCACCACCACCATGAGTTCGATGAGGGTGAAGCCGGCGGTCTTCCGCTGGCTTGATTTTCTTCGAAATCGGATCATACCATTCCTCCGCGGTTATTTCTTGCAATCCCCATGCCGTATCGCAAACAAGCAATTCACTAAAAGAAACAGACACTTATGCCACAAAGCAAAGCAATCGAAGCGGCGAAACCCCGCAACACTTGCGGGGTGTGCAATGTTTTCACAAACCGACAAGCCCCTGTCCGGACCTCAATCAAGTGCTGTAGCGGTTTGCATCGATGCTGTAATCCTTGAGCTTGTAAAGCAGGGTGCGGTGGCTGATCTCTAAGAGCTTGGCCGCTCGCGTCCGATTCCCTCCGGTCTCGCCCAAAGCCCGTCGGATCAGTTCTTCTTCCAGAGCACGAACCGTTTTCTTTATCGACAACTGGCCTACAGGAATCTGGGCCAGGCTGGGGGGCGGCGCCTGGCGCACCCTGTCGGTCAAGAGCTCGGGGGTGATGCGATCGCCGTCGCAGAGAATCACGGCCCGCTCCACCAGGTTCTCCAACTCGCGTACGTTGCCGGGCCAGGCGTACTCCACCAGCATCTTCATGGCGGCGGGCTCAATCGCGCTCACCCGGGTATCCAGCTTGGCGTTGCAATGGCCCAAAAAATGTTCGACCAGCAAAGGGATGTCCTCGGGTCGATCCCGCAGAGGCGGGATCTTCACCAGGAGAACATTGAGCCGATAGAACAGGTCTTCCCGAAAGGTGCCCCGCTTGACCTCTTCGGGCAAATCCTTAAGCGTGGCCGCCAAAATGCGCACGTCCACGGAAATCGATTTGTTGTCGCCCACCCGGCGGATCTCTTCTTCTTGCAAAACCCGCAACAGCTTGACCTGCAAACTCAGCGGCAACTCGCCAATCTCATCCAGGAAAAGGGTGCCCCCGTCCGCCTCGGCAAAAAGACCCTCTTTGTTGCGCACGGCGTCGGTGAAGGCCCCTCGCACGTGACCGAACAACTCGCTCTCTAAGAGGTTCTCCGGGATGGCACCGCAATTGATGGCCACGAAGGCTTCATTCCGCCTGGGGCTGCGCATATGAATCGCCCGGGCCAATAGCTCCTTGCCGGTGCCGCTCTCTCCCGTGATCAGCACGGTGGACTTGAACTCGGCGATCTTCTCCACGGTCCGAAACATGGCCTGCATGGAAGCGGCGCGACCGATGATCTTTTCGAAGGTGGACTGCTCCCGGATGGCCTGCTTAAGTTGCTTGTTCTCTCGTCGCAACTTTTGCCTTTGCTCAACGATGGAAATCCGCAGCAAAACTTCGTCGTTCTTGTAGGGCTTGTTCACGTAGTCGGAAGCACCGGCCCGAACGGCCTCGCGGGCCATGTCGATATCGCCGTATGCCGACATCATGATGAAGGCGCTCTCGGCCTCAAGGCCGCCCATGGCCTTCAGCAGTTCCATGCCGCCCAGACCCGGCATGCGCACGTCGCAAAGCACCAGATCCACCGCGTCCTTCGTGAGCTTGTCGCGAGCCTGTTGGCCATCGACGGCCGTCTCCACTTCATAGCCTTCGAGTCGCAACAAAGAGGCCAGTTGGTGGCGAACGCTCTCTTCGTCGTCTACGATCATAATTCGGCTGGCTCGGCTCATCCGGTTCTCCCGGGCCTTATTGTAGCGGCCTGCGTCAACATGTCAAAAATCCACCACTCATGCCTTGGCCGGATCATCGGGCACGGGCAAGCAAAAAGCCAATTGACATCCTTGTCCGGGCCGACTGTAGGCCCAAATCTCCCCACCCTGACTCTGCACAGCCGCATGACAGATGGCCAAGCCCAGACCCGTGCCCTTACCGGGCTCCTTCGTGGTAAAAAATGGATCAAAAATATTGGGCAGATCAGTCTCTGAGATGCCCCCCCCGTCATCGACCACTGAAAAAACCACGATCCGCTGCCCATCCAATAAATTTTTGGCCTTGGCCGGCAATTGGATCCGATGCGTGGGCCCAAGGGAAAACCATTCGGGCTCTCCCCGGTCCAAATCAGCACCGTAGAGAAAAGCCCCGTCCAATCGCCCCATGACCAGGGCTCGCAACCACAGCGTGCCTCCATCCTCCACGGCGTCCAGGGCGTTAAAAAGCAGGTTGACCAGCACCTGTCGCACCGCGTCCGCGTCCACGAAAACCAGCGGCAGATCCTCGGGCAGCTCGGCCTTGAAGGTAATCGTCTTGAACTTAGGCTGGGGTTTGAGCAGAGCCACGGCCTCCTCCGCCAAGGCCATCGGGGCTTGCAAACTCTTGCCCTTCTTGCCGGGCCGGGAATAAGCCAACAAGTCGCGAATGATGCCATCCACCCGCTCGATCTCACGCTCTACCCGGGCCAGGATTTCGCCCTGCTCTTCCGTCGGCACGACCCCGCGACGCAGCATGTCCACATAGCCCAAGACCGCCGAAATGGGATTGCCGACCTCATGCGCCACCCCGGCCGCCAACCTGCCCACCGAGGCCAACTTCTCCGAACGCAACAAGCCTTGCTGAGCCTGAGTCAGCTCTCGATTGAGCCGCTCCTGTTCTTGCAATTGCTCGGTCAGTCGAGCGCGGTCGCCCTCAATACGACGGGCCATTCGCCCCAAAGACATACCCAAACGGCCCAACTCCGAGCCCTGCTCCGGCTCGACCAAAAAACTCAAGTCGCCTTCCGAAATCCTTTCACTTTGCGCCACCAGACGTTCCATGGGTCTGAGCAGGGTGCGAAAAAACAGCAACCACCCCAGAACCAACATGACCAGACCCACCAGGGCCGCATACATGCCGACGTATCCAGCCTCTCGCCCGGCTCGGGCATCCACTCGGCGCAGATCAACCCGAGCCCGCAAATGCCAGGCCGGCTGGTCCAGCTGAATCTCCACCCACAAGACACGACCTCCGGCCTCATCTCCCACCGCCCAGCCTTCACCTTCGGTCTGCTTGCTCAGTTCGCCGAAAAGGCCATCCCACATCGCCATGGCTCTGTGTTTCGGGTTGGAGCTGGCCCACAACCTGCCGGCCCGATCAAAAATACTCACTTCCCGCAAGTCGGGCCAATGGGCTTGTTGTCGCCGGGTCCAATCCATCAGGGCCGGGCAATCCCTCCGGGTTTCATGCTGGGGACACAAAGCAGGCAAGACCTCGCCGGCCTGACGCAACAAACCGCGAGCACCATCGACACGCTCCATGACCAGAGCATGACGGGTCAAGCGCGCGCTGGCCACCGCCACCAAGGCCACGGCACCACCCAACACCAACAACAGGTGCAGGCTGATCAGATGCTTGAGTCCCAAGCCAGCCCTTCTCATCTCACCGCTCCCTTATGCGCCGTGTCCGCTTATCAAGGAGAAAAACCAGGGACCCAGAAACAAATACTCCACGGCACTCAAGGCCAAAAAGGGGCCGAAAGGAATGGCGGCACCCATAAAAGGCACCTCTTCTTCTGATTCTTCTGATTCTTCTGGTTCTTCTTCTTGGCCCTCTTGCTTCTCGGCCTTCTCCTTTTCCATCTCCTCCATTTCCCATTCTTCAGGCAAAGGCGGCTTAAGTTTCACGCCGAAAACGACCATACCGATGGTGGCCAGCACACCCTGCACCGAGGAAAAAAGAAGGATGAAGAGCAGGCTCTTCCAGCCCAGCCAGGCCCCCAGCATCGCCAGCAACTTTATATCGCCCATGCCCATGCCTTCCCGCCCCCGCAAGAGAAGGTAGACCATGGAGATGAGCAGCAAACTGCCGCCCCCCACCAAAAGGCCGATGAGGGATTCCCAGTGAAAACCATGCTCCATCCACAAGAAAGAGCAGGCAAAGCCCAGCAGAATGCCGGGCAAGCTGATCTCGTTGGGAATGATGCGATGGTCGAAATCGATGAAACTGATGGCCACGAGGCTGGTGACGAAAAGCAAATGTACGGGCAAGGCGAGCCCCAGACCAAAACGCCAAAACAAGGCGACCCAAAGCCCGGCGGTCAGCAGCTCCACCAGGGGATATCGCCAATGGATGTAGCTTCGACAATGGCGACATCGAGCCCTGAGCAGCAAATAGCTCAGAACCGGGACGTTGTCATACCAGGCAATGTTCTGCTCGCATGTGGGACAAAAAGAGCGGGGACGCACGATGGACTTATCCAAGGGCAAGCGGTAGATGACCACGTTGAGAAAGCTGCCGATGGTGGCCCCAAAGAGACCGAACATCACGGCAAGCCACGTTCGATGCTCCACGCTGAAGTCTTGTATCAATGCCCAGGTCTCACTCACGGCTGTCCTCTCTTCCCGTCTTCTCGAATAGCAGCTTACCCGACTAAGAAGTGACGCGCCAATTCCCAGGCACAGCGGGCCGTAGCCCGCGGGCTGGCCCCCCTGGCCACACCGTCGCGCCGAGGCACATAGCGCAATGGAACCTCTGCGATGCGGGCCCCCAGTCGCTCGGCACCCAAGATGATCTCAGCGGTGACAAAGACCCCTCGGGCATGCAGGGTCAATCTCTCGAAGAGGGAACGATGCACCATCTGAAGATAGTTGAACTGACGTATCTTGCTGCCACTGAGCAAGCGCACGATGCCGATATAGGCATGACTGAGTGCCTTGCGTCCCCAGCCATAATCTCGCCTGTCCGAGCGCAAGCCCACCACCAGGTCCGCATCCGCCCGAGCCCGCCACATCCGGATCAAATCCTCCGGCTCGCAGGCCAAATCCGCCGGCACAAAAAGCACCCAGTCCCCGCGAGCCCAAAACCTCCCCGTGGGCAAGGCCGCGCCCGGACCCAGGTTGCGCCCGTGGCGCACCAGTCGCACCCGGGCATCCCGTCCAGCCAAGCTTTCCACCCGCTTCGGTCCGGCGTCACGGCTTCCGTCGTCCACGATGAGCAATTCAAATCGCTCAGTCATCGCCTCGGCCGCGTCGAGCAAAAGAGGCAGTGCTCGATCCAGCCCCTGTTCTTCTTCAAAGATGGGCGTAAGCAAACTCAACTCAGGCCGCATCACAATTCGTCCTCGGGCGAAGCCCGCGAGGGCAGAATCCTCGCGGGCACGCCCGCGACCCTCGCCCCATCTGGCACGTCCCGGGTGACCACCGCGCCGGCCCCCACCTGAGCCATCCGACCCACCCGCACGCCGGGCAAAATCACCGACCTCGCGCCCAGATCGGCACCATCGCCTATTTCTACCCGAGCCGCTTCCAAAGGCCGATCGATGATGGGACCAACCGCCACGGAGAGGTCATGGGTCGAACTCAGAATACAGACCCCCGGCCCCAGACCCACCCGACGCCCGATGACCACGCCGCCAAAGCTGTTGATGAAACAGCCCGGACCGATCCAGCAGGCGTCGCCGATTTCCAAAGGGCCCTCCGGATATGCCCGAAGAAAACAATCGTGACCCAAGTAGACCTGGGCACCCAGAAAGATTGCAGCCGCCCCGAAGATACGCAGGCCGGGCTCGATGATACAGCCCGAGCCCATCCCCCCCAGGGAAGAGGAATCAAAGACGCCCTCACCCAAAGACTCAGGCATGACGCCGCTCCTCTCCTTCATGGTTCTGGCCCAAAAGCCAGTCTAAAGTCCTCCGCAAGCCTTCGTCCAAACCCACACGAGGCTCGAAGCCCAACAGGCGACGAGCCCGGTCGATGTTCGGCACCCGCACATCGACCTCTGCCCCACCCAGGGCGCAATGCTCCACACCCACCCCGCCAGCAAGGGCCGCCAAGCGACGGGCCAACTCCAAGACAGTCAAAGTCGCGGCGGGATTGCCCAGATTGAAAACGCCCCCGATCGATCGCTCGGACTCCAGGGTCATGACCAAGCCGGCGACGAAGTCCTCCACATACAACCAGGCGCGAACCTGATCGCCCCGGTTGTGCACCAAAATAGGCTCACCGCACAAAGCCTGGCGCAGCATGACATGCACGGCCCCCTGACCGAACTGCCCCGGGCCGTACACATTGAAAGGCCGCACGACGCAGGCAGGCAAACCATATTGCCTCCCGTGGGCCATGACCAGATGCTCGGCCGCCAACTTGGCCGCCCCATAAGACCAGCGGGCCTCGCTTGGATCAAAATCCGCCGAGATTGCTTCTTCCCTTGCGTCAAGGGCCTGTGAGCCATAGACCTCGCTGGTGGAAACAAAAACCAGGCGCTCGATATCTCGACGACGACAGGCTTCGAGCAAGACCGAGGTACCGGAAAGAATGGTCTCCATGGTTTCGACCGGTCTGGCGCGCACCTTCTCGACGCCAGCCAAGGAAGCCAGGTGCACGATCCAGTCAACCCCCTCCAGCGCTTGCTCCAAGGTATCTCTATCCCTGAGATCCGCCTCAATCAGGGTCAGGCCCGAGCTTTGCACCTCTTGCCGTTGAGACTCACCATGCACCAGGGCATCCAGCAAGATGACCCGATGTGCCCGCGCCAAGACCCGAGCCAGGGCCAGCCCAAGAAAACCACCACCACCTGTAATCAGCACCGTTGCCGCCATATTCACTCCCGGCGCAAGTCTACTCGAGAGCGCCATGAATTGTCAGCGCCGAGTGACATTTTTTGTCACCCGGCGGCAAAAAGTCATCTCTGGGCGACAAAAAACGCTTTGTTTTCAAACAAAAATTCTCTATTCTTGCGCGGCACAGGAAATGCATATACCATGCTTCGACAAGTTTGAGAGCGACACAAATACCAATAACCCGTCCACGAGGACAAAGGAGGATACATGATTTTGAAAATTCGCAGGAAATTGGGACGCCGAGGCTTTACCCTGATCGAGCTGATGATCGTTGTGGCCATCATCGGCATCCTGGCAGCAGTCGCCATCCCAGCCTTCAT
>JAUVAM010000050.1 GCA_030591745.1 Deltaproteobacteria bacterium | reverse complement strand
CTAAGTCGGTGATGAAAAGATCCGCGGCCAGCTTCATCATCCGCTGGGTGGCGTGAGGACCCTGTGCTTGGGCCTGGACGGCGAGCGCAGGCGCAGGTGCCGCCCCCGAAGAAGCCGGCGCGGCCTCGGCCGGATGCTGACCCGAGTCGAGCATCGCCAGCTTCTCTTGCAGACTTTCCAAGCGATTTTCCATGTCCCGGACACTCATCATCAAACCCGCCGAACCCGCCAGGCGATCTTCCACCTCGTCGATCTCCTTTTTCAAGACATCGCGCCGGGTTTCCACCTCGGCCAAACCCTGGTCGGAACGGATGGTTTTCAGCTTCTCATTCAAGGCATTCTGCTCGTTCAGTATTTTGCCTCGCTCGTTGAACTTCTCTAAGATCTCGGAGACGCTTTCAACATCGACCTGCTCCATGGTTCGCCGCACCATGCTGGTCTCCAACTCAAACTCCCGATCCAGTTTCTTCTTCCTCTCGTCGATGGCATCCAAGCGGCGTTTGTTGCGTTCAACGAACATGGTCTGGTCGATGTGCTGAAAAACAGTCACCAGGACCAGGCCGAAGCCCGCGATGTCCAGAAAGGCAGCCCAACGCAAAGGCTCGTAGGACATCAGGCCCAACACGCCAAGAATCAAGCCTCCGAAACCCAAGCCCATGCCGATCTGAAAATTTCGCTCGTAGATCAACTTGCCCGGCACCGCCTGCTCGGCCTTGCGCTCCCAATTGGAGCGATCATCCGCCATGCGCCCTTTGTCCCTGTCGTAGCGGGCCTTGTTCTGCTCGAACTCACGGATGCGGGCTTCGAAATCCCCAGGCAATTCCTTAAGCGGAGCGTATGGTTTGAGTTGGTTTTCCAGCGTGCCCACTCGCTCTTTGAACTCTTCGACCTGGCCCAATTTTTCGTTCAGGTTGAACAATTCGTTCTGCAAGCCATCTAGCTTGAACTGCAAGCTATCCAGCTCTTTGCTGGTGGCAATATCCTGCTCCAGGGTCTTCACTTGCCGTCTGAGTTCCTCTGGATTGTCCGGCAGTACTTCCTCGTCAGCACCCGAATCGTCCCCCGTATAGCCCCGGAAGGAAGGTCCGTCCCCTCCGCCTCCCCCGGGCGGCAATCCCACGCCCAATTGATCGCCGACAGAACCACCCAAGGAGATCTCACCGTAACCCGGCGCCGCATCCTTGGGGGCCTTGGAAGGCAAATCGGTCGCGCGCAGCACAAACAGGCCCTCAAAGACATCTCGATGGGGCACATGCAAGCTTGCCGAAAGGAATTGCAGAATCTCAGCCGGCCTATCCGAGACCGGAGCGAACTGATTGCTTGCCGGATCCAGGCGTGTCAGGGCCGTGGGGCCGCGGAAAAGATCTTTGACCAATCGATAGACTTGTCCATCATCGTCTTGCATGGTCAAGGCCACTCGACAGGCATCACTGCCTGGAGAACGGAAGGCCTGGGTGGCGGGATCGGTGGTATCTGGGTAGAGCAGGTGGATGAACACATCCACGATGGATGTCTTGCCGGAGCCTGGACCTCCGACGAACACGCTGTACCCCCTGCCCATGGGCAGCCGATACATCTGTTCGAAGTTCCGTACGCCTTGGAGAACCAACTCGGTAAAGAGCATGTCACTCCACGCGAGACGAGACCCGCCCCAAAAGGAGTCGGGTCATAGCCCAGGTTCGACCCGACAGGTGGGTCGCTCGATCAAGCTTCCCGCAAACGAGCGGCTTTGCCGCGCAACTTGCGCAAGAAGTACAGCTTGGCTCGGCGGACACGACCGTGACGCAGCACTTCAATGCGCTCCACACGGGGGGAATGAACCGGGAAGATGCGCTCAACCCCCACCCCGTACGAAACCTTGCGCACCGTCACGCTGGCGCTGGTACCACCGCGCCGCTGCCGAATCACCACACCCTGGAACACCTGAATGCGCTCTTTTTCGCCTTCCACAACGCGAAGGTGCACACGCACCGTGTCACCAATGCGGAACTTGTCCACTTCGCTCTTGAGGTAATCTTTTTCAATCATTTCCAGCGACCGCATCATATCCTCCTTGAAAACACCATGCTTCGTATATCTCTATTTGACCCTCGGCGTCAATCAGAACCCCGGGATCAATCCTCATTCTTTTTCAATCCTTCTTCTTCCAACCAAATGCGCATTTCGTCGTCCAAATCCAGCAACTCAAGCAAATCGGGTCGCTTACTGGCGGTCCTCAACAAAGCCTGCCGCTTACGCCAGCGAGCGATGACACCATGATCACCACTGAGCAGCACCTCGGGCACCGTTCGACCCTCAAACTCCCTCGGGCGGGTGTACTGGGGGTACTCCAGCATGCCCTGCAAACTGAAGCTCTCTTCCACCGTGGATTCACCACAACCCAAGACACCGGGCACCAGGCGACTGACCGCATCCATCACAATCCAGGCCGCCGGCTCGCCGCCCGATAAAACAAAATCACCCACGCTCAGCTCTTCGTCCACGTAAGATCGCACCCGCTCGTCCACGCCCTCATATCGACCACAAACCAGCCCCAAAGACTCGTGCTGGGCCAGACGGGCCACATGGGCCTGATCCAAAGGTCTTCCCTGGGGCGTCAGCAAGGCCACATGCAGACCAGGATGCTTTGCTCGGGCAGAAGCGATGGCCCGGCTGACCGGATCCACCTTCATCACCATCCCCGCGCCACCACCGTATGGTGAATCGTCCACCACCCGATGCTTGCTCTCGGAGAAGTCCCGAATGTCGATGGACTCGACCTCAAGACGCCCTGCCTCTATCGCCTTACCGAAAAGAGAGGTACCAAGCAGTGAGTCAAAGGCTGCCGGGAACAGGGTCATGACCACAAAACGCACTTTAACCGCCTATCCTCAGATGCCCGGCAGGCCAACCGGAGGAGCGACCACCATACGGCCCCCATCCAAATCAACCTCGAGCACCACGCCTGGGGTCACGGGCAGCAAAATAGACCCATTGGGCCCTGCCACTTCGTAAACTTCATGCGCACCATTGTCAAAGATCGACTTCAATCGGCCGAGGCGCTTGCCCTGCTCGTCCTCGACCTGCAAACCCAAAAGATCATCCACGTAATAATCGCCCTCTTCAGGCTCGGGCAAGCAATCCCTGGGCACCCAAAACGCTTGACCCTTCAACGCCTCCGCAGCCTCTCGACTCTCAACACCCTTGAGCCTGATGATGGCGAAGCGTCCCGAGCCTCGGATGCCCACAACCTCAAAAGACTGAAGGGACTTCGCATCGGGACCGATAAACAATTCCAAGGCCGCTCGCCAAGCACCCGAGCCCTCTTGCTCAAAAACCTTGATCTCGCCGAGCAGACCATGGGGACGCGACAGGCGTCCCACCTTGACCAAGTTATGCTCAGCATCCAAGGCTGCACCAAGTTCAGTCGACTACGAATCGACAATATCCAGCTTGGCTTTGCGTCCCGTGCGTCCGGAGGCCACAGCCAACATGGTGCGCAGAGCCCGAGCTGTACGGCCTTCCTTGCCGATCACGCGGCCCCGATCGCTCGGTGCCACCCGCAGCTGGAAGATCCTGTCTCGGTCGTCATCCAGTTCGACCACGCTCACCTGATCCGGCTCGCGAACCAAATTCCGAGCGATGAAGGCCATGAGATCGCGCATGACGTAGGGCTACCTAGGCCTGCTCGGCCGTGGTCGCGGCCTTCGCCTGACGGGCCAATAGTTGCTTGACCGTCTGGCTGATCTGGGCACCGTTTCCTACCCAATGCTCGACCCGGTCCATCTTGACTTCGAATTTCTCCGGCTCGGCCCGGGGGTCGTAAGTACCCAGCATTTCGAGGTTGCGACCGTCACGAGGGCAGCGTTTGTCCGCAGCCACCACATGATAAAAGGGACGCTTTTTCGTGCCTGAACGCTTCATTCTGATCACCACTGCCATGTTCTGCTCCTTGATGGCCACACCTTAGGCGGTGTGCCAAATTACATGCCACCTCGCATGAGGCCGCGCATCACGCCGCGCATGCCAAATTTATTGATACGCTTCATCATCTTTTTCATTTCCAGGTACTGCTTGACGAACTGATTGACTTCCTGCACCGAGGTGCCGCTGCCCTTGGCGATGCGGCGGCGACGCGAACCATTCAGGATGGCGTGGTTGATCCGCTCCTTCTTGGTCATGGAGTTAATGATGGCCTCGATGCGCTTGAGTTCATCCTCGGGCGGGGCCCCTCCCTGCATGTTCTTCATCATCTTGTTCATGCCGGGGATCTTTTCCATCAGATCCGAAATGGAGCCCATTTTGCGCAACTGCTGCAGGTGATCTCGAAAATCCTCGATGGTGAAGTCGTTTTTGCGGAACTTCTTCTGGAGCTCAGCGGCTTTCTTCTCATCGTAATTCTCTTGTGCCTGCTCGATCAGACTGAGCATGTCGCCCATGCCCAGGATACGACCCGCCAAGCGATCCGGATGGAAGACGTCCAAAGCGTCCATTTTCTCGCCGGTACCCACAAACAAAATGGGTTTGCCGGTCACGGCCCTGATGCTCAAGGCCGCGCCACCACGCGCGTCGCCATCAAGCTTGGTCAGGACCACGCCGTCGATGCCCAAATCCTCATCGAAGCGCTCCGCCACATTGACCGCGTCCTGGCCGGTCATGCTGTCTGCCACCAACAGGATGGCCCTGGGCTGGACCTCTCGCTTGATTTGCTGAAGCTCGCCCATCAACTCTTCATCCACATGCAGCCGGCCGGCGGTATCCAAGAGCACGGTGTCGTAGTTCTTGCTCTCGGCTACCTCCATGGCCTGCCGACAAATGGCCACGGGGTCCTGATCGGTGGTCGAAGGGTGGACCGGCATGTCGATATCAGCTGCCAACTTGGTGAGTTGGTCGATGGCAGCAGGTCGGTAAACGTCGGCCGGTACCAGATAGGGTCGACGCCCAGCTTTCTTGAGGCGCAGGGCCAACTTACCCACCGAGGTGGTCTTACCCGAACCTTGCAGGCCGGCCACCATGATGGCCACCGGAGGCCTGGCCTTCAGATCCAACTCGCTGGCCTCGCCCCCCATCAATTTGCACATCTCGTCATGCACAATCTTGATGACTTGCTGGCCAGGGGTCAAAGAGGCCAAAACCTCCTTGCCCAGCGCTCGAACCTTCACAGCGCCGACAAAATCCTTGACCACGCGATAGTGGACGTCGGCCTCAAGCAGGCTCAGTCTCACCTCGCGCAGTGCATCCTTGATGTTCGATTCCGACAGCTTGCCATGTCCCTTCAAGCGCTTGAAGGTCTGGCCCAAGCGGTCGCTTAAGCTTTCGAACATCGCGTACCTTTCCTTACAAATCCCGAAGCATTCCGGGAAAATGGTGCGGCATCTTAGCTTTGAGGTGTATGGATGTCAAGGAAAACCGATAGTTGGAAGCCATCGGGGGCCGAGGAGCGCCTCAAAGACTGGGCACGCCGACGGTGGTGAAAAGTCCCTTTAGATCCGCATCGTTGAAGTGGATTCCCAGACCGAAGAAATAATCGAAAGATGGGTCGTAATTGAAAAAGTCATCCCCGCCGACAGCAAGGTAGACGTGGTTGAAGAGCCAGGCGGGTCGATAGATGACCATGGCCTTGAGCCGGGGGTTGGCGTCCCGACCGTACTCGTCCGTGCCGAACTGGAACAGATCCAACTTGAACTCTAAGTCGTCGTTGAACAAAAAGAGGTTGGCCCCCACCCCACCCGTGTTCTCGATGATGCCGAAACGCAAACCCATCCAGTAGTACCGCTTGAAAAACTGCAAAGAAAACTTAAAGTCGTCTTTAACCCTGATCTCTTCTTGGCAATTGTCCGGTGTGGTGCAAATGCTCTCCCGCTCCACCGAGCCCCGGGGGTCGTCGATGACCTCGATCAAATAAGCCTTGTCCGATTTGGGCTGCAAGGTCAGGCCCAAGTAGTTCTTGAGCGATCCCTTGTTGATATGGAATTCACTTCTGAGATCGATGATGGTCTGCAAAGAACCGATGGAAGAGGTCACGGTGGCCACGTCGTTCAATATTTCTTCAGTCTTCTTCAGCACTTTGTCGTCGTTAACCAAGCGCCCCAGGGTGCCCTGCCCCTCGTTGATCTTGCGCGTGATGTGGTCCAGATTCTCCAAGGAACGACTGGCCTTTTCCAGAGTTTGCTTCAGACCGCCTACGCTTGCCGTCCAATCCTCGCCACCCTGTCCGATGATGTCGTTTACGTTGTTCACCAGCCGACGGATATCCCGACTGACCGCCTGCACATCGTCAAAGATGGCGTTGTAACGCTCCCGGGTACCCGAGGTCACGCCTGCCACATCGTTTAAGATGCCCTGTACCTTCTGCGATCCCTCGGTGAAGGTCTGGTTGACCTCCTTGGTCAAGGCCGCCACGTTGTCGGCGATCTCGTTCATGCGCCGCATGACCCCGCCCAAAGAGTCGTCCTGCTCCAGAGAGCCCATGACATGGGCCAGTTTCTCGGTCACCTGTCGGATATCGCCGGTGATGGCGTCAAGCTTGCGGAACATTTCGGTGAAGTCTTGCTCCTCGAAAATGTTAACTATCTGATCACCGTCTTTCAGAAGATGATCCGTGTCATGGCCCGGGCTCAAGGTGATGAGCTTGTCACCCAAAAGAGACTCGGAAATTTTCTCCAAGGCGGCATCCCGGTACAAAGGCACATCATTCGAAATGCGCAGGTTCAATCGAGCCTTCGCGCCTTCCAACTCGATGCTTTCGATAAAGCCCACCTGGATACCGGCCATGACCACCCGCGACCGCATGGCGACGCCCAGGACATTCTCCAAGATGGCATGGACCCGGTAGGTGTCGCCCGAACCCAGCGCGCCTTGCTGTACCGAGCGCAAGGCGAAAAGCAGGCCGGCGATAGCGACCACCGAGAGAATGCCGACCTTCAAGGGAGTTAAAATCTTCTTCACGTGCGCACCTTAGTAGAATACGAGCGCCTCATTCCTACTATGCAGGCCATGGACTCGCAATGAAAAACCCAATCAACGATCAAACCAGGTGCTCAGAAATTCATTCACATAGGGGTGCTTGCTCTTGCGCAACTCGTCAGGGGGCCCCTGATCCACCAATACGCCCTCGAAAAGCATGGCCACATGACTCGCGACACGAAAACTGGACGCGATATCGTGGCTGATGACCACCGAGGTGATGCCCAGGCGCTCCTGCGCACTCATGATCATTTCGTCCACGGCGTTGGTGCTGATGGGGTCAAGACCCGTGGTGGGTTCGTCGTACAGGATGATCTTCGGATCCAGGACCACGGCTCGAGCCAAGCCCACCCTTTTTCGCATGCCGCCGGAGAGCTCGGAGGGCATCAGGTGTTCGATGCCCGTCAAATCCACGATGGCCAATTTCTCAGCCACGATCTTCTTAATCTCCGGCTCCTTGAGCTCTTTGCGGTGCTCGCGCAGCGGAAAGGCCACATTGTCGCCTACATTCATGGAGTCGAAAAGCGCCGACTGCTGAAAAACCATGCCGAACTTGCCGCGCACCTTCACCATTTTCCGCTCACCGAAGCCGGTCACGTCCTCTCCGTCGACGATCACCTGACCCGAGTCGGGCTTCAAAAGACCCAACATGTGCTTCATCAATACGCTCTTGCCAGAGCCAGAGCCGCCGATGATGACCGAGGTGGAGCCCTGGGGCACCTCCAGGTTCACGCCCTTCAGTACCTGATTTCCCCCGAAGGACTTATACAAGTCCTTGATCTGAATCATCGCACCCAAGGGATTTCAACCGTGCTCGCGAAAGAAATGAGGCCCAAGCACCACGCGCTTGCCGTCCATTTCCAAAAGACCGCGTTTCTGAAAATCTCCGAGGACTCTGGAAACCGTCTCCCGGGAAGTGTTGGCCATGGAAGCCAAATCCTGCTGGGTGGGTCGTTTTCGGATCAGGGTGCCGTCTTCCACCCTTTCGCCATCTTTCTCCGCCAGATCCATCAGCAGGCGTGCCACCCGGCCGTAGACATCCAGCAGGGCCAGGTTGCCGATGATCTCGTCGGCCTTGCGCAGGCGGCGTGAAAGCTCGCCCAGTACGTTGATGGCCGTGGCCGGGCTCTCTTGCAGATGCGCAACGAAATCCGAGCGTTTCAGGATCACCAGCGTGGAAGCTTCGCAAGTGATGACGTTGGCCGAACGGGGCATGTCGTCCAGAAGAGACATTTCGCCGAAAAAGTCTCCTTCGCCGAAGAAAGTCAGGGTGATCTCCTTGCCGTTTTCCCCGTAAAGCACAACCTTCACTCGACCCGAGGCGATGATAAAGAGAGCGTCCCCCGAATCGTCCTGGCCAAAAATCAAGCTATCCTTGCCCACTTCCCTGACCTGCACCAAACTGGCCAGACGACCCAAAGCCTGATCGTCAATGTTGGCGAAGATGCTTACCTTCTTCAAAAGATCACGTATTCGCGTCGAATCCATTCTTGCTCCCCGTAACTTGAAAAAATCATGACTTCAAGTTCGCATCAATCTAATGGCGGGAACCAAGCGCTGTCAACCGAAGCATCCCTCTTGTCCCACACAGACCCACCTCGGGGTTGACACATAATATGTGCCCACGTATTATTTAGACATAAGGAGGAAGCATGAACATCACCCTCTCGGCGGACGAAGAAATGATCAAACGAGCCAAAATGGCTGCACGCAGACAAGGCAAAAGCCTGAATGAAATGATCCGGGAGTATATGCGCACTCTTGCCATGCCCCAAGACGGCGCGGACTCGGCGGAAAAACTATTCGCATTGATGGATGAAGGCGGCGGAACCTTGTCTGGAAAGCGCTGGACTCGTGATGAAGCCCACGAAAGATAGGTTCTTCATCGACACCAACATTCTGGTTTACGCCAACGACCTCTCGGAGCCCGCCAAGAGAGAACGCGCCAGAGAAATCATCGCCCAGGCATTTTCCAGCAACCTGGGTTGTTTCTCGACCCAGGTTCTCCAGGAGTTTTATGTCGTGGCGACCCGCAAGGTGGGTCTTGCCCAACAGAATGCCAGAGCCCAGGTCATCCAGCTCAGCAAGCTCAACACGGTTCTGATCGATCAAGAAATCATTCTCGCTGCCATCGACCTTGGCATCATCCACCAAATCAACTTCTGGGACGCTCTCATCATCAAAAGCGCCGCGGTCTCCGGATGCCGCCTGCTCTACACCGAAGACCTTAATCATGGACAGGTCATCGAAGGGGTCTTGCTCGAAAACCCCTTCCTCTCTTAATGCACCAAACACAGCTGATGGCCGACGCCTAAGCCATGCCAGGGGACCGGTGGTTGACAAGCCATCCCTTGAAAGGCAATCTTTGCCGCCGAAGGAGCGTGATATGAACGAGACCCGAATCCAGCAAGCCCGCAAGGGAATCCTCACCGACGAAATGCAGGCCGTGGCCAGGCAGGAAAACCTCAGCCCGGAGTTCATCGCCGAAGGGCTGGCCAAGGGCCACATCGTCATCACCCGCAACAACAAGAGAAACGACATCGCGCCTTTGGGCATCGGCAAAGGCCTGTCTATCAAGATCAACGCCAACATCGGCACTTCGCGCGATCTGCTGGACATCGAAGGCGAGCTGGAAAAAGCTCGCGTGGCGGTGGAAGCCGGCGCTCACACGGTCATGGACCTGTCCACCGGCGGGGACTTACCCGCCATCCGCAAAGACGTCATGAAGGCCGCGCCCGTGCCTTTGGGCACCGTGCCCTTCTATGAGGCAGCCGCCAGAGCCCTGGACAAGCACAGCTCTTTCTGTCTTCTGAGCGAAGACGAACTTTTTGATGTCATCGAAGATCATCTGGCCTCGGGCGTTGATTTCTTAACAGTGCACTGTGGCGTGACCCTGGGCACCCTGGGCCGCATGGAAAAAGAAGGCCGCATCATGGACATGGTCAGTCGAGGCGGTGCCTTGACGGCCGCCTGGATGCATTACAACGAAAAGGACAATCCCCTCTTCACCAGTTTCGATCGCCTGGTGGAGTTGAGCGCCCGCTACGACGCCACCTTGTCTTTGGGCGACGGCTTTCGCCCCGGGGCCACTGGCGACGCAACGGACCGCGCGCAGCTTCATGAGCTCATCACCCTGGGCGAGTTGCAGCAACACGCTCTGGACCAAGGTGTTCAAGTCATGGTCGAAGGACCGGGCCATGTGCCCTTGGACCAGGTGCAGGCCAACGTTCTTTTACAAAAGCGACTCTGCCACGAGGCACCGTTTTACGTGCTGGGTCCCTTGGTCACCGACTTGGCCCCCGGTTACGATCACATCACCGGGGCCATCGGTGGTGCCGTAGCCGCCTGGGCCGGCGCGGATTTCCTCTGCTACGTCACCCCCGCCGAACACCTGCGCCTGCCCGATGTCGACGACGTGCGCCAGGGCGTCATGGCCTCGCGCATCGCGGCTGTCGCCGGCGAATTGGCCCGGGGCATGCCCGGCACCCGAGAGCGGGAACACAAGATGTCCAAAGCCCGGCGCATGCAAGATTGGGATGCTCAGTATGAGCTCGCCATCGATCCCACGGTGGCCCGCGGACGCAGGGGAGAAGCGCCGCCTGCCGATGAAAGCGTCTGCTCGATGTGCGGTGAGTTCTGCGCCATCAAAGTGCAGAATGACGCCAAAGAAGCCAAGGAAGCCAAAGCGGCCAAAACCGCCAAGACCTAAATCGCGCGGTTCATCAGTCTTTCTGCAAAAAACCCTCTCCAGGGGCCGGCGAAAAAGTCCCGGAAGCGCAGTCGCAAGAATCCAAGGTGTTGAT
>JAUVAM010000325.1 GCA_030591745.1 Deltaproteobacteria bacterium | reverse complement strand
CCGCCTACTATCCCCCCCGGGGCAACGTATACGCCGCCCCCCCCCCCGGGATGGGATCACGTCAGTCCTTACTACTAGCACTGAGGCATTCCAGCTAGGGGGCAATTTGCTTGACGACCTCGTCCAGGGCACCCAGCAGCTTGTCCACATCGCAATCGGTTTGAACCTTGGCACCGCGGATCGAGGTTTCGGTCTTCAGGTCGATCAAATTGGCAACTACGATGCACTTCTGTCCAACCTGCAAGAGCTGGGTGGCCAATGACAGCTGGGCCGCCACCGCCTTGCCCAACTCAATCTGGCAGGCATCGTCGTAGCAAGCCTTGTAGGTCTGGGATTTTTCGTCGGCCAGGCGCGCGCGAAGTTGCTCGCGAGGCACCACGGCGAAGCGGCCATGGGCGACCATCGTGGTCGACAGGTAGGAAGTGAGTTGAAGAAGCAGGTCCTCTTTAAATCGCTTGGATACGTCTTGGACGTCGAACACCGCGACGACTTCTCGAGCAGCAGTAGGTAACTTGGTTTCTTCCGGCTTCTTGGCCAGCAACTCGCGGCCCCGGGCGGCCTCCTCCTCGGCATTGAGGGCAACCTGACTGAGGTCGGAGAGCGATTTCTCGATGACTATCCTTAATCGCATGGCAGTGTTCTCACCGCTAAAACAAGCCCCGGATTGGTAGGGTAGTTCCTCGCTGCTTTTCCATATCTCTCTCCCGCTTGGATCCTCGAGAACCCAGCCAATGTTCAGCGTGCAGCTCCCCGCACAAACGGGAATGGACCAGGCAAATCCCAACAGCGGCGGAAGAAGAAGGCCGCTCGAAATCATCACGAAGTTACCGCAATAGGCCGGACGGTAGTTGTCTACCAAGACCTTGATCTTCATGCGATAGTCACCCTCAGAACGAAGGATCTTGCAGCGGGCAAAGACCTTCCGGCGACAAAAATAGTCTGCGCTGACCCGGCGCAAAGAGTCGGCGAAGGTCTCCGCCAGGGGAGTGAAATCCCGGTCTTCATCCTGATCGATCACCTCGGGCTTCTCAAAAAAGACATTGATCGGGACGCTTTGGACCAAGGAGGCTTCTTTTATCCCGCCCAATAAAGGTGCCTCATGAAGCGGCAAAATAACCCCATCGAAGCTTGCGCAACCCCAAAGTGTCAGCGCAATCAAGATCAGCAGAAGAGCTTTCGGCAAATGGGTCCGCATGGGCAGGTCTCCTGTGGCTGAATAGGAGCAGCCTAGCAAGCCTTCGGCCCAATAGGAATCCTGGCACGAATATTCTCGACACCAGGCAAGCCGGACTAAGCACTCGACCTACTGAATCACGCCGTGATAGCGGTACATCCAGTAGGGCAGCAACCAGGGCCAGGGTGCCTGAGTTTCACTCCCATCACCGCCGTTCACCACAACGTAGGGATTGCCGTTCCATTTCATGGTCCGGATTTCGTCGTAGGGCAGCACGGTCTTGAGTTGCTCATAGCCGTGCCGATCGTCGACATCCCGCTCCACATCCATGCGATGGCCATTGTCCACTCGCCACTCACGCCAATCTTCGGGCCATTCCCGCATGGTCTGGATGGCGGCGTCCAACTCATAGCCCTCATTGACGAATCCAGCCACGATAGCCGACCAGCAAGGGTTGCGCTCCGGCTTTTCGTATTCGTACATGGCCAAAAGTGAGTCGATCCAGCGCTGCCGCCGCTCGTCGTCGGGCTCATAGCGAATGAGGGTGTGGTAGGCCAGCATGGCCAATTCATGATCCGAGTGGTTGGTGAGAGCCGGGCTGGTGACCGTGTAAATCTCGTCATGAAAATCCACCAGCTCGTCATAGCGGTGTTCTTCGATGAGTGAGGTGTAGGCCTCATAGAAGAAGGGATCGCCGGTCACGTGGTACGCAGCCAACATGTGCCCCAAAATCTCGATGCCGTTGAGCCAACCGCCGCCATAGGCCGCAGAAAAGCATTCTTCTATGGGATAATCCTGAGAGCAAGGCCCCACGCCATCCAGGGCGATGGGCAAGGTATCCGGATCCCAGTGGCCATGCAACGTACGTTCACCGTCCAGGTCGATGAGGCGGAAGCCGTTGTTGACGATGTGGCGGCCCAGGGCCCCGACATGATCGGCCAAGGCCGCACGTTCGGCATCGTCGCTTGCGCAAAAATCGTAGTACAAGGGATAGCCGAAGAAATGCCCGGTTGTCTCGTCGGAAGAGGTGTCATCCTTCCAGTAGTAGTCGTGTCCGTCTTCCCAATTTTCCACCAGATGCCAGTTATCCTGGGGGATCTTGTCGTCAAAAATTGCTCCTTCGTCGTCCCGCACATAAGAACGACCGACAAAACCCCGCTCATAACCGGCCTCGGAGAAACTAACGGCCGGGATGTCAATCTGCCACATCATGCCGCCCATGGCCCGGCGCGCTTTTTCGCAATAGCGTTCATCACCTGTGGCACCGGCGGCGTAGCTCCATGCGCCCACCTGTATCTGGGTCCAGAGTCCGTCGTTGTCGGAATCCCTGCGCGTCAAGGGTTCTTCGAGGTCCCAGGGGTCGCTCCTTCTCCCCTCGCAAGACACGAAGTTCAAACGCCAGAACTGCTCGATCATGGCCTCGAAGCGTTCAGCCCGCTCGGCCAATGTACGCGGCGTGTAGCTGATGCGGGTGATGCCGGCCGAGGTGGCGATCCAAAGCCGGGTGTTGGCGACCATGTCCACGTCCCGCACCTCGTCCGCCGGCAGCCATCGGAGGGTATGGTAATAATTGAGATTGCTTGGACCAGTCCCGTCGAAATCAAAGAGGCTGGCACCCAGATCGTGGCCGCTGAAGATCTTTCCGTTCGCGCTGACCACGGAACGCACCGAGCCCCTGGGCAGACCGCCGACGCCGGCGGGGAGCAGGGTCTTGGACTCCGCGTTGATGGCGGCGAGGCCTCCAGCCGATCCAGCCAAGATTCCTTCCGCTTCATTCATGGGGGCCAGGCTGAGCACATCATCGTCACAGAGGATGCCGTCGGCCGCCCGATGCTGGAGCCAGACCCCTTGACTTAGCTCCCACAAGCCCTCTGCGGTGGCCAACCAAAGCCGGCCGCTGGGGGTCAGCAGCAGATCGCGCACGGCCGCCACCGGGGCATCCGCCACGGGCAGCAAGGAGCCGCCTTCCAGCTGCAACAGACCGGCCTCGGTGCCCACGAAAACCTGGCTCCCCTGGGTGGTCACGCAGGTGGCGCCTCCTCCATGAACGAATTCCTCGTGATCCGACCCATCCAAATCAAGAAGGATGAGGCGGGTGGGGGTCAGCAGCAGGGCCTGGCCGGCCGCGCTCCTGCGTTCAGCCATGTCGATAACAGGCTCGTCGCCGTTGGGCATGGGCATGGCGATAAATCGATCTTCTGCGCTGTTGTATCCCAACAGGCCCGAGGCCGTGCCCGCCAGGACCTTTGGGCCGAAGTCCTTAATGCAGCGCAGATCCGTATCCGGCAGGTCTTCGGCGCTGCGATAGAGGCGAGGGGTCTCCATCTGAAACGAAACATCACTGACGGTCTCCAAGCGCCCCTGGGTCTCATAGATGAAACTCGGGTCCGGATACTGACCGTCGCTTTGGGCATCCGCTCCGGCGTCGTGGCCACCAGAGTCTCCATCGCAAGCCAACATGTTCAAGCTCAAGCTCAAAATCGTCACAAGCAAGAGTCGAGTGAGGCCTATCGACTTTTCAAATGCCCTTTTTCCTGAATCATGCATGGTCGTTGCTCTCCTTTGTGCAGCACGAGTCCGACTTTTTCCCCAGCAGAAAAACCAGGCCAATGAGCAACATGGCCCCCACAAGCAAGCCCACCCACGCGTTCCACCAGCCCATGCCCGTGGCCAAATCACCCACCAGGACAGAAATCAGGCCCACGCTCAGAGCGTAAGGCAACTGGGTACGGACGTGATCCACATGGTCACAGGAAGTGGCCATGGAACTCAAAACCGTGGTGTCCGAAATGGGCGAACAGTGGTCGCCCCAGACCGAACCCGCCAGAATAGAAGAGATGGCGCCGAGCATGATGGTCTCGTCACCCGGTGCCAAGTGATGGGCCAATGGGATGACCAAGGGAAACAAAATGCCCATGGTGCCCCAGGAGGTGCCGGTGGAAAAACTGACCAGGGCCGAAATCATGAAAACCAGGGCCGGCAACAAACCAGGTGAAAGCCAGCCGCCGACGGCACCGACGATGAATTGGGCGGTCTTCAGATCCTTGCACACGGCGCCCAAGGACCAGGCCAAGACCAAAACCACCATGGCCAGCACCATGGCCTTTACTCCGCCAAGCCAAGCATCCATGGCCTGCTTGAGGGTCAAAATACGCTGTATCACACCCAAGGTGATGGCCATGATGCAGCCTGCAATGGAGGCCCACAACAAAGCGCTGTAAGAGTTCGCCTTGCCGAACATCTCCGCCAGGCTCGGCGTCGCCCCGGCCTGCTCGGCAAGTATCTTGGCCCGTCCATCAAGCAGCATGCCCAGCACCACCACCAAAATGGTCACGAAGATGGGCAGGGCCGCGTTGATCCAGCGCCTGGGCTTGCCCTCCATGGGCTGCAAATCGGCCCCTTCGAAGCTTGCGGCCGGGCGAGCCCCCTCGCGCAACAACAAGCCTTCCTGCCGCGCGCGCCGCTCGGCGCGCAACATGGGCCCAAAATCTCTTCGAGTCAGGATCAGCAACAGGACAAAAAAGATCATCAGGATGGGATAGCTTCGATAGGGCAAGGTCTGAATGAACACCCAGTAGGCGTCTACGTCCTGCCCCAGGGCCTTGTAGGCGTCATCGATGAGGCCGATTTCCATGCCGATCCAGCTTGAGATGAGCGCCAAACTGGCCACCGGTGCCGCTGTGGCGTCCACCAGGAAAGCCAATTTCTCCCGACTGATGCGCAATTTGTCCGTGATGGGCCGCATGCTCGCACCCACCAGCAAGGAGTTGGAGAAATCGTCAAAGAAGATGGCCATCCCCAGACCCCAGGTGGCCAACTGACCCCTTCGCGGGGTGGTCGCCACCCGCGTCACGCTGTCCGCCAGACCCTGAGCCCCGCCCGAGCGCGCGACCACGCCGATCATGCCACCCAGGAGCAAGCTGAAGATGACCACGCTTGCGTGATCCGTGTCCGCCAAGGAACCCAGGGCGTAGGTATCCATGAAACGCAGCAAGCCCACGCCCGGGTTGCCGCCGGCCAACATGCTGGCCCCCACCCAAACTCCCGCGGCCAAGGCCACAACCACCTCCCGAAAAACCAAAGCAAGCGCAATGGCCATCAGGGGCGGAAGCAAAGATATCCAGCTCGCTTCCATCCGCGCAGGGTAGCACATGAAATAAAGAAAGGAGGGGGACGTTGTTGCGTTATTCTCATTATTCTTCGAATAATGAGAAT
>JAUVAM010000327.1 GCA_030591745.1 Deltaproteobacteria bacterium | reverse complement strand
TTGAGTCACGCCCATTGGGATCACATCGGCGGCCTGCCGGCCTTGCTGCGCATGCGTCGGAAACCGGAGCTTGCGATCAAGCGCTTTCGCAGCCCTGGGCTTTCCGGCGACGACTTGCCGCGGATCGAAGTCTGGGTGCCGAAGGGATTTTCCGATGAGGTTTGCGAAAAGATTCAAAGTCAGGGCGGCGAATGTCGCGTGATGGATGAGCCGGGGGAGATCTTGCCCGGCATGTGGAGCACTGGACCCATGGACGGGGGGCTTGTCGAGCACGGCTTGTTGCAGTCATGCGAGGATGGACCTTTGTTGATCACGGGATGTGCGCATCCGGGCGTGGTGGAGATGGTGGAGAAGGCCGGGGGCCTTGGCCTGGGGCCGGTGCGCTGGGTCCTGGGGGGATTTCATCTCATGGCGGACAGCCGTGAGGACTTGGCTCGGGTGGCGCAAGGGCTTAAGGATTTGGGCGTCAAGCGGGTGGGGCCGGGGCATTGCACGGGGATCACGGCACAGAAGTTTTTCGCGGAGGCTTTTTTGGAGGACTGCGATTCGATACAATGCGGAAGCTCTTTTGTATTTAACCCGAAAGCGTCAGGGGGTCCACGTGGCCAAGAAGAAGACGGAAAAGAAAGCAGCCAAGAAGGCGAGCAAGAAAGTAAGCAAGAAAGTAAGCAAGAAGACAGCGAAGAAATCCGGCAAGAAGGCGACTAAGAAAACCGCCAAGAAGGCCGGCAAGAAAGCGACTAAGAAAACCGCCAAGAAGGCCGGCGAGAAGGCGGGCAAGAACAAGTCTTCGAAGAAGCAGGCCGAATCCAAGACCTCCTTCGAGAAGATTTTTGAAGGCATCCTGGAGTCTTTTCAGGAGAACCTGGCTGTGGAGTTTACCCGCAAGCTGGGTGAGGACGTGATGGAGAAAGCCACGGAGACCTTGATGGCTCAGTTCATGGCCCGTGCGTCCGAATGGGTTTCCGAGACTTTGAAGCGGGTGGGGGACAGGGTGACGGAGCAGGATCCGACCGCTCCTTCTGGGCAGGAAGAACAGAAGACCGACGATGCCCATGCACAAGAGGAAGACGCCGAGGGCAAGGACTGGCGGCAGCCCGTGGCCGAGTTGGTGGAGATGGTCGTCAGCAAGTTTTCAGTGGCCTTTGTCGGTGCCTTGGCCAAGACCCTGGCGGGCGAGAAAGCTCGGAAGGACCAGGAGCAGGATTGATTCTGTAAAGACCCCATGCCACACTTTGTCTTCAATTGAACAACAAACGCGTTGGGAGGATTCTCATGTTGAAGCGCATCGGAACGACCTTGTTGGTATCAGTATCCGCCTTGGCCCTTTTGTTGGCCGGATGTGACAAGAAGGATGTTGAGCTTGATAAATCGCCGGTGAAAAAGGACGCGCCGGCCAAGAAAGATGCCGCCAAGAAGGATGCCTCTGAGGTCAAGAAAGACGAGGTCAAGAAAGACGTGGCGGCCGCTACGCCAGCACCCAAGCCGGGCACCATCCCCTTCGACTACCCCGTGGTGGAAACGAAGGCTCAGGCCGGTGATTTCGTGCTCTGCCCGCCGCGGCAGTGGATTGACCGTGGTTTTGCAAAGGGTGGCTCCAAGACGACTTTCATTTATTACGGCGCCAAGATGCTGGAGCCGGGCAAGGAAGACAGCAAGGTTAAGCGTCTCAGTGGCACCGACATGATGGTCCCCAATGCCATGATTGTTGCCATACGCAAAGGCGAGACCGCTCAACCCGGTGACATCGTTTTGACCCGCTGGCAGACTGGTTCCGGCATGCAGCGAGCCATCGTAGTCGAAGGCGGCACGCCCACGGAACCCAAGATTCGCTATCTGGATATCGATTACGACAACCCCTCGGGCGCCGGCAAAAAAGTCGATACCTGCAAACCCGACACCTTCCACAAAATTGGAAAAGAATTCGAAGTGGGTACGGCCGTGGCGGCCAAGGGTAAGTTCGGCTGGAAACGGTCGAAGATCGTCGGCGTGGCCGGTGATAAGATCCTGGGCCTCGGTTTCGCGGGCAGGGTCAGTGTCTTGAACAAGGCGGACTGTGTGGCCATGCCCGTCAAGCCCGAAGTCAAGGTGGGCGACAATGTCTACGTCCCATACGCCGGCACCATGAAGAAGGGCGTGGTCAAAAAAGTGGACGCCCCGATCGGCCGGGTTTTCGCCGAGATCGAGTTTGGCGGCAAGAAGAAAGAAACGGCAGCACCCTTCGGGGACGTGATCAAGAGCCTACCCGAGTAAGCCCATTCGCACCGCGGGAGGGTATAAAGCCCTCCCCGACTACTATACGTTTTCAAGACGTAGGGGCGGGGTTCATCCCCGCCCGTGGGTGTTCAGACAAGGTTTCCTGGATCAGCTTCAGGGCCATATGACAGGCCATGGTGCGGATCGTCCGTCTGTCTTGTGAGGGGAAAACATGGTGGAGAACGCGGCTGCCTGATTCTTGATTCAGGCCGAAGTACACGGTGCCGATGGGCTTGTCCTCGCTGCCGCCGCCGGGACCGGCGATGCCGGTGATGGACAAGGCGAGGTCCGCGCCGGAGATTCGGCGCAGTCCCTCGGCCATGGCCGTAGCGCAAGGTGCGCTGACCGCGCCGTGGTCTTTGAGGATTTCCTCGGACACACCCAGCAGATCGCGCTTGGCCTCGTTGGCGTAGGTGACGGCCGAGAGCAGAAAGCAGGCCGATGCGCCGGGGATGTCGGTGAGCGTTTTGGCCACCAGCCCGCCGGTGCAGCTTTCGGCCAGGGCCAAATTGCGGCCCTGTGCGGTCAAGCCCTCGATTACAATTTGGGCCAGTGCGTGCGTTTTGTCGGAGAAAGGGAGTTCGGGGGCTTGCCCCATACTCAGTAGGCCTTGGCGAAGATGACGCGCTTGTCGGATGCCTTGCCGCAGAAGGGGCAGATTCCTTTTTCTAGTTTCGCATCCATGGGAATGCAGCGGATGGTGGCCTTCGTCTCGGTCTGAATGCGCTCTTCGCATTCGCGTTCGCCGCAGTGGTGCGCCATCAAGAAGCCGCCCGGATCTTCCAGCTTGGCCCTGAACTCGGCCTCGTCTTCCACCGGATAGGTGTTTTCTTCCCGGTGGGCCAGGGCGCGAGCGTACATGTCTTTTTGCATTTGCTCTAAGGTCTCTTTGAGCACGGCGGGCAGCTTGTCACGCGGCACGAACTGTTTTTCGCCGGTATCCCGTCGGACGATGACGGCTTGCTTGTTTTCGATGTCGCGCGGGCCCAATTCGATCCGCAAGGGCACGCCGCGTTGTTCCCAGTCGTTGTACTTCCAGCCCGGGCTTACGTTGGCTCGATCATCGATATCGATCTCGCGACCCAGGCCGCTTTCTTCGGCCAACTTGCGCGCTTCTCCCAAGACGACTTCAGGATCGGCTTTTTTGCCCATGATGGGGATGATCGTTGCCTTGGTGGCCGCCAGGCGCGGGGGCAAGATCAATCCCTTGTCATCCGAGTGGGTCATGATCAGGGCACCGATGAGCCGGGTGCTGACCCCCCAACTCGTGGCCCAGACGAACTGGCGTTGACCCTGCTCGTCCTGGAAGGTGACGTCAAAGGCCTTGGCGAAGTTCTGGCCCAGGTTGTGGGAGGTGCCCGCCTGCAAGGCGCGACCATCCTGCATCATGCCTTCGATGCTGTAGGTGCGAACGGCACCCGCGAATTTTTCGCGTTCCGTCTTGAGGCCGGGGATGACCGGCATGGCCATGAAGTCTTCCGCGAAACGGCGGTAGACTTCCAGCATGCGCAGGGTTTCTTCTTCCGCTTCCTCCGAGGTGGCGTGCGCGGTGTGGCCCTCTTGCCAGAGAAACTCCGTCGTTCGCAAAAACAGCCGGGTTCGCATTTCCCAGCGAACGACGTTGGCCCATTGGTTGATCAAGATGGGCAGATCCCGATGGGATTCGATCCACTTGCGATACATGGACCAGATGATGGTTTCCGACGTGGGCCGAATCACCAGGGGCTCTTCCAACTTTTGGCCGCCACCGTGGGTGACCACGGCACATTCGGGGGCAAAGCCCTCCACGTGCTCGGCTTCTTTTTTCAAGAAGGACTCGGGGATGAGTAGGGGGAAGTAGGCGTTGACGTGGCCGGTCTCTTTGAACATGTCATCTAAGGCCCTCTGGATTTTTTCCCAGAGCGCATAGCCGTTGGGCCGGATCACCATGCAGCCCTTCACCGGGCTGTGGTCGGCAAGCCGGGCGGATTGGATCACGTCCAAGTACCACTGGTTATAGTCGTCGCTACGCGTTGTTAGTTTTTTGTCTTTGCCCATGGTTGGTTCGGTTTCTCCGGATTATTGGCCGCCGTGGAAAAGCGTGAGAAAGGCGAGGGTGAGGAGGACTGTCAGGCAAAGCACCACGACCAGCAAGGCGGCGGGATCGAGTCTCATGCTTGAGCGAGCAGCTTCCACTCGTTCCAGATCGTCTTTGGGCAGGTCGGCGGTGCTTTTGTCAAGCTGCGTTCGGGCGACCGCAAAATCTCCGCGGAGGATTTCTTGGCTCGCGTCGCACAGGCATGTCGTGACTGCATCGATTTGTTCTTCTTGTGCTTCGTGTTGGTTTTCATCCAGCGTCATAAGAGGAGATTAGGCGGGATGCAACTGGGGATCAAGCCTGAATCTCCCGCTTTATGCGAGGAAATCAACAAAAACGCTAACATAACAACACGATAGGGGTTCTATGTGAAGTAACACATGGGATAGTCGCTCTTTGTTCTCACAATGATGAATGTTTTTCAGATCGGGACCCAATTATCCCCTATCTCTATGGTTTATTGAGGAAAAACAGGACTTTTTCTTGACTTCGGGCGCTCGAATGACCGACTATGCTCATAAGTGGGAAATGGTGGCATGACGTGTCTCATCGTGGGAGATGCGCCCGACACTTAAACCGAAAGGTGAGCGCTTCATGTTCAAGGGTCGCTACGAGCACAGCATTGACGCCAAAGGGCGCTCGAGCATCCCTTCCCGCTTCAGAGAAATTCTGACGAGTCGCTACTCAGATGACCGTTTGATTGTGACTTCCTTCATCGACCCCTGCCTGATCGCTTTCCCGGTGGCTGAGTGGCAGGCCCTGGAAGAGCGCATCCGTGACTTGCCCCGTTTTGATCCCAAGGTGCGGCAGGTCAAGCGGCTGCTTGTTTCCGGCGCCACCGAATGCCCCATCGATCGCCACGGGCGGATTTTGATCCCGCCCGTTTTGCGGAATTTCGCGGGGCTGAAGAAGGAAGTGGTCTGGGCGGGCATGGTGGACACGATTGAGATTTGGTCCGGCAAGGGCTGGGAAAAGATGTTTGAAGAGTCTCGTGAGCGCGCCGGTGATTTGGCCGACGCCTTGGGGGATTTGGGTTTGTGAGTTTCCCCGGGT
>JAUVAM010000503.1 GCA_030591745.1 Deltaproteobacteria bacterium | reverse complement strand
AGTGATGAATTCAAACTCTGGATAAGGGTACATGGAGCAAAATGCATTGAAGATGGACTTGATGCTGACTGGGCTTGCCGCATGGTATCTGTCGAATCGCATGCCCTCTTGGGCCATTCGACTCAGGTTGGGCGTATTGGGGACAGAGCCGCCATAAACCTGCAGGTCCTGGGCAGTCCAGGATTCCATGAACCAAATAATGATGTTGTAACGACCTTTCTTGCCATCTTGTATTTCCCCGCAGGAATTAGCATCCGAATCCGTGGAGGTGAAGGGACTGCCGGCGTCGAAAAAAGTGGGTCGTTTTTTGTCGAACTCTGTTTGTACAAGGTTTGGCGATTCCATCACAATACTCAGGCTTGATGAGACCAGTTCAACCACCGCGTTTTTGCGGATGTTGTTCAATTGAGTAGAAAGCCCTGAAGCCCAGATGGCGAATTGGGAGACGCCCCACCAGGCGACGAGTAAGAGCGCGACCTGTAAAACTCTGTTTTTCTGCCGTAAAGCGGGAAGGAAAGGCAATAGGCTTTTTGTTTGATCGAGACGCCTATCAATTCGGTGGCCCCACTTCCACAAGGCAAGGGGGATGGCTATCAAGTGAACCGCAACCAGGGACAGAGCAAGCCAGGGAACGTCCCACTGGAGTGAACTGAACATGCCGCCGGTCTCGCCCGTGAAGGCAAGCTGTCTTGCATTCAGTGGCGTGCCGAGCAGCAAGAAAAGATGGATGTTGGCCAGGATGTAATTGGCAATCAGAAAATACGTGGACATGATGAAGGCAAGCGCGCTCCAGCGAGCGAAACGATGCTTGTCGACCGTGGGCCATGACCAGATCGCTGTCTGAAGCAGAAGCCAGATAGCGACCAAAAGTGCATCTTGGCCGGTTGCCAAGGGCCAAAGCAGCATCAGGCTCCAGGGCGCTCCTGCAGAAAAGTAGGCACCGGAGGCCATGGCAGCCTTGGATGTCACGCCCACCCAAAGCAAGAGAAGGCCACTCAAAAGAATGGAGGAATTGATTTTTCTGGTGGCTTCCTGGGGCATTGAGGCAGGTTCTTCCTGTTTTCTTTACTGGGTGTTTTTTGTTTGTTTTGTCAGTCGATCCAGTTTGGTTTGTAGTTTTTTTGCTTGGATTTCATCAGGTATTTGTTTCACCGCAGCAATTTGTTTTTCGAGGTATTCGGTCTTGGACGGAGCCAATTCGAAAGCTCTGGCAAAAGCAAGGGCGGCTTTGGCCGGAGTCTTGGCTTTCAGATGAAGATCAGCCAGCTCAAGAAGCCATTCTTCTGTTTTTTCTGCCATCGAAAGAGCCCGGTCCAAGGATGCGATGGCCTTGGTCCAGTCTTCAATGCTGCTGTGCTCGCGTGAGCTGGATAGATGGATTTCAGGAAGTCGGTCTTTGGATACAGGGCCTTGTTCCGCGATTCTCACATGAATCTTCGCGGTCACTTTCGCTTCGGCATCGGATAACTGTTCGTCGTGGGTCACGAAGGTGAGGCTGCCCTTGACCCAGCGAGGGCCTGTCGCCTGGCCTAGAGTTTTCCTCAACGCGTTGCGAACAAGCCTGCTTTCAGCAAGCATCAAAGAGATTTTTGGGTTTTGATGCTGTATTTCTGCCTCAGCGTTTACTGTTTTCATCTGCTCCATCGTCGCGATGGCAGTCTTGCTTCTGTTGGTGGTGGCCCTGGCAATCCAGCCAGCCTTCAGCTTGTCGAGCTGTGTCGTGGAGGGTGGGAGCTGGGCGTCCAAAATTTTCAGGGTGAGCTGGCTGTCCTCGCCTGCTTCATGGAATACGAATGAAACCGCGTCGGGATTCAGCATTTTCGCCAATTCTTTGCGTGCCCTGGATTGAGCTACATCGCGAGCGAGACTGACGTCACGTATGTCGGTGGCCACGCCGATCGTCGAGATTGAGAGCAAAGGGGATGAGACTGTTGTGGGTTTTGTCGCTGCGCAGGCCTGTGTCAGGGCCAGGCAAAGTCCCAGCAGGGGCATCAGGTGATTTCGTGACATTTTATTCTCTTTCTGGGTAAGACCTTCGCCGATCTTCTTAGTATTTTTCTCTTCTCAGTTCTAAGACCGCGTCGGTTTTGGGCAGCATGCGCATTTGGATTCTGCGTGTGTAACGGTCTTCGGGGCCGAATACGTCTCGGTCCGCAATCAATAACAGGGAAGTGGGCACGGCCAAGCGTGGAGAGTTGTTGCCGTAGTAGTGAACTAGCACCAGATACTCTCCCTTGGCGGCTTTTCTCATGTGGTACAGTTCGGGGCCCAATCCATCCGTGATGTCCCAATGTAGTTTGCCGCCTAGCTGCGTTTCCTGGTGGCTGTAATAGCATTTCGTGCCATCCGGCTCGATAACCCATAGGTCGATATCGATGCCATCGGTGCTCCAATGGGTGGTGAGTTGGTAATCGATGGAGCCATCGCCCGTGATCTGTCTGAGCAGCTCAGTGCGTTTGGCGAGCAGGCCGCGCAGATTCTCGGGCATTTTTCGCTCGCGCAGAAGTGCCTCTAAGAGGCGGCGGTAGTGGAAATTGGCGACGGTTTTGATTTCATGCTCGTGTCTCCGCCAGGAGCGTGACAACACGATTTCATATCTGCGGGCAGCCTCGTCCAAACGCCCGGCGCCATCCAATGCCAGCGCTTCTTCTAAGAAAACCTGTCCCTCGAAGGGCCGCTTGAGACGAGCTCGTTCGAATAACTCTGCAGCTGGTTCGTACTGGCCCAGGGCGAGCAAGGCGTATCCCACCAAGCGGGTTGCCTCGGTGTCCTCGGGCCGGAGTTCAACAGTGCAGGAGAGGGCCCGCACCGCGCCCATGGTGTCTCCCGCTAAGGCGCGGGCGCGGGCGATGGCGTCATAGACTAAGACGTCCATTTTCTCTTTCTTGCGTTCTTTGCGATAGAGGAGCTCTGCTTGCAGTCGCGTCTCTCCGCCGGCCCAGGGCCTGTCGACCAGGGGCTGGGGCCTTAGTGGGGCCGCCAGTTGGCCGCCAGCCTCACGCATGGCTCTGACCAGATCGCGAGCCAAGGGTGGTGCCTCGTCGAGATCGAGGGCCAGGAGTTTTTCCATTCTTTTGTCTTCTTCCTGGCGTCGCAAACGTTCAAGGTTTGTCAGCTCAACAGTTTCTTTCTTGATGCCAAAAGCCGTGTACGCCGATTCGTCTTCCAAAATGAGCATGCTGGAGCGCGCATTGGCCAAGAGGTAATGCTGACTGAGGGCGACGATCATTCTGTCGAGGCGTTCATCATCAAGGGCGAGCAGACGGTTGGTGAAAAGTTCACCGAATGCACGAGCAGCCATCCGGTCTTTGGCTTCGGCTGGCAACTCGGCGTTGAACATTTGCTTCTTGCCGTTAACCATCGCACTTACGACCAGTTGACTTACTCCGTCCCCGATGAGGCGGCCCGCTATTTTCAACTCCTGGCCTGGAAATATGAGTTTTGGATCTCCTGCGATGGTTAGATCTGAGACTTTGACTCCCTTGACCTCAAGACCGAGTAACTTGGCGGCTGTGTGTCTATGGGCCTGGGCCGCGGCGGGGATTTCGCTGGGAGAAAGAATGGTGACCACCTGACCGTCGCTCACCCGCACCAATGAATCGAACAGATTTTGGTTGATGGCGTTTTCCCCGAATCGGTAGCAGATCCATCTCAGGTCTTTTGCGGCGGGGTGAAGCTTGAGCATTTTCTGGCTGCGGGTCTGGCCCCATGTGATCTGTCCATCCGAGAGGAGAAAGGCCACCGCTTTTTCCCCCCCTTCGTTTATCCAGCTCATGTTTTTGTCGAGATCACTGAGCACTGCGTCAAAATTGGTGGCGCCTTCAAGGTAGACTTTTCTTAGTTCGGCAAGGGTTTCTTTGCGGTTTTCTTCTCCATTTTTGCGCCATCCCGGTGCGTGCAACCACCTT
>JAUVAM010000518.1 GCA_030591745.1 Deltaproteobacteria bacterium | reverse complement strand
TGCTCAACAGCAACGCAACGCAAATGGAGATGGAAACGGCCTTGCAGGAATTGCGCCTGGCCGCCAAGCGAAATCTGGAAGACTTCGGACATGAAGACATGCGCCGCTTGGGCACTTTCTTGCTGGAACAATTCGACAAAAATCTCCAGGCTTTACTTGCCAAGGCCTCCAAAACCGAGGGCGCCGCGACGGCCTTGCTCTCGGGTACGCCGCCCACGGTCGACCTGCGTAAGAGCTTTCAGGACTTCGCCGAGTTGGGCGGCGATTTCCTCGTGCTGGCCTTCGCCAACGGCCTGGTAGAACAAAAAGATGGATTTCTTTCTCTTCCCCCGCACAGCCTGTTTTTCATCCGCTTGGCTTTCAAGGTGCGCTGGGCCAACGTCTTCCCCGAAGTCACCCGTCCCTTGGACTTTCTACTCAGCGATTTCGAACGACGCTGGTATGAAATCTGGGTGGCGGAGCGCTCCAAGACGGCAAGCAAACAGCGACGACTACAAGCCGTCCGTCGCCTGAAGGTCATCGATCCCGACTACGCCCACCTCAAGGCCATGGGCGTCGTCTGCTACCAAACCAAAGACTATCGAGCCGCAGTAGCAGCCTTCGAAAAAGCCCTAAAAGCCAAACCCGAAGACAAAAAACTCAAATCCTTCCTCAAGCAAGCCAAAGCCAAAGCCCAATAAGTTCATTCGGTCAACCGCGCGAGCAATGCCGCGCTCAGTTCTTGCCGCTCTCCCTGTCCCCCGGCCAGGTTGTCCAAAGTGGCCAAGGCTGTTTGCATGGCGGTGAGATCGAGTACGCAGTCGCCGTCGATTTGGTCGACGCCGACGAAGTTCTTGGGGCAGAGGCTTAGTTCGGCTTCTGTCTGCTCGCCTTCTTCGGGTCGCATCAACAAGGCCAAGCCGTGGGAGCGGCAGATCAGGGGTCGGTGGGGGTGGACCCGACAATGGCCTTGTTCATCCAATAAGGCGCAGGCTTGTCGTTGGCCGTCTTGTAAGGCCCTGGCTGCATGCCTGACCTGCTTGCGTTCCGAGTCGTCGAGTTCGTTTACCGCTTCGAGTAAGGGTTGGAGTTCCAGGGCCAGGAGACTTAGATCTTGCTGGCAGCAGTCGGCGCAACCGGGTCCGCAGGCCATCAAGGAGCCATAGCGCTTCAGCGCTTGCACAAACATGGCATCGACCTGCTGCACCAACCGAGCATAGGCGGGATGAACCATCACTTGATCGTGGCGTCGATCGCCGCCACCGAGGCCTCCAGATAATCCAACAAGCCCTCGCGCAAGAGCTTGTTCAACTCCGAATCCGCCAACAGGTCCGCCAACGACGCGGCCACGGCTTTTGCGATGGCCGGCTGGGTCAGAAGATGTTCGGTCGCCGAGGCCATGCCGCTGCGCAACAGGGGCACGTTGAAGAGATGATTGACGGCCTTGCCCAGATTCACCTCATCGTCGGGCGAAAGGAACAAGGTACGATAAAACAGAAACAAGGCTTGCTGGCCCTTGGTGTCCGCGAAAAACATGCGCAAAAAATCCCGCAGCGCCACCAACTGCTCAGGCTGCTCCAGCGTCTTCAACACGGCGAGGGCCACGCGCTTGTCCGCCCGAAAGTGCTTGCCCGTTTTCTCAATCAAGCGAATGATTTTTTCAACCGCCGCATCAGGCACAGTGCCGATGCGGCCTCGCCCCAACAAGTTCAGCACCGCGGGCCGCTTCGCCAAACGCGCGTACAATGCCTGGCCGCGAGGATCGGTGCTGAGTTTCTTCATCAGAGCGGCCAAGGACTTCTCGAAACGGGGATCGGAAAAAACCCGTTCGCGAAATTTGGCCAGGGCCATGCGCACTTCGGCCTGGCCATGCAATTTATTCAAAGCCTTCGTGGGGCCGGACGAAAAAGCATTAAAATAAGTCGGTGAGTTGGTAATTTTGGCGAAGTAAATAGCGACACGCCGACCCACTTCCTCGGCACCGCGGGCATCCCCGGCCACATGCAAGGCTTTGGCTCGACAAATCGGGTCGGAAAAAACCTGATTCAAAACGGGTTCGATGCGCTTTTGCACCACCTGATCCCGAAGGGACTTGGCCAACAACTGCTCCAAACCCCGGTCGAACTCGGGTGAGCTCCAAAGTGAAGCCTCCAATTGGGAAACGGCCTTGCTCACCTTGGGTTGTTCCGCCAAATGAGAGAACAAGGTGGGCTCAATGGCTTCGAGGGCCTGGGCCTGGGGACATCCCAAAAGGCCCCCGCCAATGCCCCCCAAGATCAACAAAATCCACATGAACTTGGGCATATTTTAACTCCTTTTAACTTTTGGGATTTATCCTAAAGAGAACTTGCCATGCCGGCCTCTCGCGACACATTCGAGACCGTTCCGTTGGGCTCGATGTGGGCGGCCATGGATACGGGACAACGCGCGCCATGCAGCTCGGCTTGCAGTTTCCAAAAGACTCGCTCGACCACCTTGGTTTTCTTCTCGTCTTTGGGGTCGGGCCGCTCATCCATCGCCACATGCCTTGAGGCTTCGATGAGCGTGGGCTTGCAATGCGGGTGGTCCGTGGAAATCACTTCGACGAAACGCAAGAGCTCGGGACGCACGGGCAATCCGTCCATGCGCCCGATGCGGTACGCGACCACCCGGCCGCCGGCCGCTTCACTCCATGTCAGGCTCGGGGCCCGAAGTGCGCTGACGCCCATGCCGGGATCGGCCAAAAGAGTCAGACGCATCTGGCGTTGGTTTTCCGGTTCCAAATCCGCTTGCAAAACACGGTAGCGAGCGACGAATCGTCGAACCACCCGGTTGCGTTCCACCCGAGCCAGGGCATGCTTGACTCCCTTTGCATAACGGCGCCAGTCATCGGCGGGGGCGGGTCCGACCGGGGCACCGCTGTCGACTCGAAGAAACAGCCGCAGCTTGACTCGAGCAGGTAAATTCTGGCGCGACCAGGCCGCGGGAGGCGCCAAGGTCATCTCGGCACCCACCTTACCCTCACGGGCGCAGGCATCCAGCTTGAGGTTCAACAAACGCCAACGCGCAAAAGATCTCATGCCGGACCAACGACGCAGTTGCTCTTTGCAGTCGGCCAGCTGCAGGCCATGCTCCGCGCATGCTTCCTCGGCCTGGGCCCACAACAAACCCGGCAAGGCCATCAAAGTCAGGAAAAGAAGCAATTGCATCGCGCGCATGACGGCACCATAACCCATGCCGTATCGACGTTCCAGCATCGTGACGATTCAATCTTCTTCTTTGGGCATCTGACCGCGCTTGAGCCGACGGTAACCGAAAATCAGAAAAGGGACGATCATCAGGGCGGCCAAGGGCAGCCAAAAGCCCCAGCGCTTGCGGGACTGAATGCTGCTCATCAGCTTGAGGGCTTTTGCATGCTTGGGCTGTTGCGCCAAAAGAGCCGAAAGCTCGACCTCGGCCAGATCGTGATCACTCATGGCGAAGTGGGATTCAGCCAGCTTGAATCGCACCTCCACGTCCTCGGGATGACCTTCGGTCCAGGCCTTCAGAATCACGATGGCTTCTTCGATCTTTTTCAAGTAGCTCAGGGATCGGGCCAAGTACAGGTGAGCGGCTCGATGCCCAGGCTCAAGCGCCAGCATCTGGCGAAAGATCCCCTCGGCCCGCACCGGATCCAGATAATGCTCGGTGAGATACAGTTCGCCCAGAGTCTGCCAGGCCTCCAGGGAATCAGGATAGGCCTCGGTGGCCTTGCGAGCCCAGTCAGCCGCCTTGGGAATATCCTGCAACCCGGCCAAGGCCCTGACCCGGCCAAGATAAGCAGCCAAAACCTTGGCCTTGGGCTC
>JAUVAM010000612.1 GCA_030591745.1 Deltaproteobacteria bacterium | reverse complement strand
GTTTTTAGCGAGGGCCGCTCGGCATAGTAGCTCAGTCCTGAATAGCTATCCCGCAAATGGTCGAAGGAGATGGACTGTCCTTGCTTCAGAATGGCTCCGATGACCCCTTCCCCGGAGAGCATGGGTTCGCGCAGCAGGTGGTCACTTTCAGAACGGGCATCCTTTAGACGGATGCTCCGCTCATCGGTGGACAGCAAAAAAACCGCCACCGTATGCGGTCGCAAAGCCTCCTGCAAGATGTCCATTAAATTGCCGATGCCGCGCTCAAGCTGCTTGAGTGAAGATCGCTGACGATATTCTCGCCGCTGCTCATCCGGGAAAGAGACCGCCGCCGAACCACTGCTCAGTAGACGATACTCCTCGGCCTCTCTCCGGTTGCGTTCGCGCTCATGCTGCCTGGCCGCCTCCGCCTGACGACGCGTGCTGCCGGCCAGGGCCGAAAGCATCATCCTGGACATAAAGGGAAAGAACCCAATGGCCCCAAGACGAACCACCAGCTGCCAGTCAAATCCTCTCCAGTCGACCCAAGCGCTCAATCCCTCAAGACCGGCCGCAAGCAAACAGACCACCCAGACATTGCGCGCGCGGGCCTCCAGGCCGCCAATGGCGGCCAACAGGGCAAACAGCAAGGGGTAAAGCGGACTCCCCGACCGACCGGTCAAGATGATCAGGAGAAAGCCGGTGGAGACAAGCAGCATCTCAAGCTGCAAAAACTCCAAGATCTTATCTGGGGCATCCACGCGGCCGGGGCCCATCCGCCCAAGCACTTGAATCGTACGCTTGATCAGCATGACCGCCAGGAGCAAAGTGGCAACAAGACCCGCGACTTGCCCCCCGACCAACAGATCAAGCCCCACACAGGCCGCGAAACCCAAAACAATCAGTTCCACGATCAAACGCCGCTCGAACCAGCGAATTCCTCTGGCCACATGTCGTCCCAAGGCCATCTTCAGCGGCCTCCAGCCTTATCTTGGCCAAGCGATTTGGCGTCAAACTGCAATAGAATCTCGTCCGCACGTACCAGGCCCAACTCATCCCGGGCCACTTTCTCCAGGTAATCGTATCTACGCTTCAGTGCCTCGACTTCAAGGGCCAGCCGCCGGTTCTCGTCGAGCAACTTCTGGTTGCGACGCTGGATTCCCTGCAACTCTTGCCGCAGTTGTTGCCGCTTACCGCCGCCTAAGCCCCAGAGCCCGAAACCGAAAAATCCGACAGCCAAGGCCAGGGCCAAGACGAACACAATTTTCGTACGCAGGCCCAAGTTTGAGCTTACTCCTCAACCGTAGCGATGGCGAGCCGTTTGAGCCCCGTGGTGGCGGCCAGGTCCATCACCTCGACGACCCGCCAATGCTCCACATCGCGGTCGGCCTGCACCACGACCATGGTCTTGGGATTTTGCTGGTGAACCTCTTTCAGTCGATTGCCGAGGGCGTCATTCGACATGGCTTCTCCACCCACCACCGTTCTTCCGTCCTTGAGCACGGCCACCACCATGTGGCTCGCCATGGAAGGAATCTGAGTCGACTTGGCGCGCGGCAAGTCCAGTTCGATGCCCCCTTCTTTAACATTGACCGCAAAAGTGGTGGTCAAAAGGAAAAAGATCAGCAACTGGAAAACCATATCGATGAGCGGCGTCATCTCCAAAGTGATCTCGTCATCCCCGTCCGAATTCGGTCTGAAATTCATGAGGACGGGCCCTTCGTCGACTTTGGATCCGTCAACTGCTGGGCCAAGGTAAATGCCGATGATTCCATCTCCATCATCATGTTCCCGACGCGCGAACGAAAATAACGATACATGGCGAAGGTAGGAATGGCGATAACCAGGCCGGCCGCGGTCGTGATCAAAGCCTGCCAGACGCCCGAGGCCACCACACTCGGGTTGCCGACCACCTTCAGCTTCTCCACTTCTTGGAAAGACTCGATAAGACCCAAAACCGTGCCCAAAAGGCCCATGAGGGGCTCTAGTGCGGCGATGGCACCCAGGGCCCCGACCCATCGGCTCAGGCGAGCGCCCTCCTGGCGGCCGGCCACTTCCAAAGCCTCGACGATTTCAGCCCGCGGCCTGTCCTCTTGCTCTAAACCCGCGGCCAAGACCCGGGCCACATGGGAGTCGTTCTCATGACAAGCCGACAGGGCTTCGGAACGTTTGCCGCTCTTGACCATCTCCTTCATTCGGCGCAAAAACGACTCGGGCAAAACTTTGGGGCGCTGCAAGGCCCAAAATCGCTCGATGACGATGGTCAAAGCCAAGACCGACCCCAAGAGGATCGGGATCATCATGAAGCCACCACGGACCAGGGTATCAATCATGTCGCTATTGTCGCCCACAGCCTATCCTTTCCCCACCCTCCGAAGCCGAAATCCTACCACAATACAAGAACCTTGCAAGGCTTTGCTAAATTCCCAAAGGCTCCAAATCAAGGCAAAATTCGGCTCAAAACGGTGTCGATTTTTTCTGTTGGGACGAGGCCGATGAAGACCTGGGCCAGGCGGCCTTGGGTGTCGAAAATCATGAGGATGGGGATGGCTGAGAGGTCGCCGAAGACTGATTTGCCTTCTTTTAATTGCGCATTGGCGACCAGTACGGGATAGGGCACATCGAGTCCTCGCACGTAAGGAGTGAGGACCTGCTCTCCGATGTCGTCCATGCCGATGCCCACCAGACACAAACCCTGATCGGCGTACTTTTTGTACAAGAGCGAATAGCTGGGGATGGCCAACATGGAAGGCTGGGACCATGTCGTGAAGAAATCCAGCATCATCACTTTGTTTCGGCATTTTTCCAGATGCAAAGAGCCGCCGCCTACTTTGGGTAATTCCAGATCATAAATCGAGCCCTTATCGTCGGGTTTTGCACCCGGGCTCGTGACGCAGGCCCCAAAAAGGACCCAAGCCCCGATGGCCAGCAGGAGTAAAGCGAGACG
>JAUVAM010000261.1 GCA_030591745.1 Deltaproteobacteria bacterium | reverse complement strand
CGGAACGTTTTCATGCTCGATCTCGTTTTTCCACCTGGCTCCACGCCGTCGCCCGCAACCTTTGCCTGGATATGTTGCGCAAGCGCAAGTATCGGCGACACCGTTCCCTGGATGAGCCCGTTGGGCGGTGCGAGCGGCCGCTGGTAGAAAAATTATCGGACGGAGGCGAAAGCCCGGAGGAGAAAGCATCCAGAGGACCCTTGCGATTGAAGCTTCTGGTGGCCATCCGCGCCTTGTCGGCTGAACAGAGACAGGTGTTCTTGCTCAGAGAGGTGGCGGGTATGCCTTTTCTCGAGGTCGCCGAGACTTTGGACATCCCCATCAACACAGCCAAGAGCCGCATGCGATATGCCTTGGGCCATCTTCGTCGGGCCTTTGAGGCAGAGGGGATGGCGGAATTGACAGCGCTGTTGGGAGCCGAATAGGATGAGCGTTCGCATATTCGGAGGTGATTCATGCGGCGTGTCGTTCTGGCGGGGTTCTTTTTTTCATTGATTTCGATCTTTTTGGCTGGACCTGCGTCAGCCGGTCCTTTTCGTATGACGGGATACGACACCGCGGCCATGGGGCAAGGCGGCAGCGAGATGGCCTGGGGGCAAGGCCTGGGCGTCCTGTATCACAACCCGGCGCTTCTGGTGGATGTGGACCGGGGCTTTTCCGTCGGTTTTTTCGTGGTGCAGCCTTTTCTGAAGGCCAGCTTGATGGATCGACCGGCCAACGCCGACATCCCCATTTCGTTTTATGATTCCGACGAAGGCATCGAGGGCAGCAACCTGGACCGCCCTTTGCCAACTTCGGAATTGCGCAATCCGCGTGCCGACAATGTGGTGGACAGCACCCAAATGTATCTGGGCATCGGCATCGCCCACGATTTGGGCGTGAAAGATTTCAAGCTGGGCCTGGCCATGCTGGTGCCCACGGACGCCGTGGCCGCTATTCACAGCTACTACCCGGACGAGCGAGAGCAGTACTTTTCAAATACCGTACACTTCACCCGTTACGGTGAGTGGAGTCGGGTACTGAGCATTCTGATGGGCATGGCCTACCAGCCCCTGGATTGGTTGAGCGTGGGCGCTTCCCTTGAGGGTTCGCTCAGCATCGGCGCCACCATCGACATGTTCATCCCCGAGGCGACGGTACAGGACTACGCCCTGGTCAACGCCAGTTTCGATGCGAAGCCTTCCGCCCGCGGTATCTTTGGCGTCACCGCCCGGCCTCTGGATTGGCTGAGTGTCTCTTTGGTCTGGCGGGATCGGCGTTTTACCAAGGTGGATGCCGAGGCCATGCTCAACCTGTGGAACTACCACGAGCCCGGGGAGGAAACGATCCCCAAGCGCGTGGAGCAAAGGCACTTGATGGCCCTGGATTTTGAGCCCATGGAGGTCAGTCTGGCCGTGGGCGCCCGTTGGGAAAAACTCAGCGGCGAAGTGGCGGTCACCTGGAACCACTGGGCGGATTTCTTAGACAGCCACCACCAGCGAGCCCAGGAGACTGCCGTCATCGATCCCGCAACACAAGGCGAGACCATGGACGAGTTTGCCTTCTCCGACACATGGAGCGTGACGGCCGGTGCCACCTATGAGTATCTGGACGGCTTCGCCGCAAGGCTTGGCTTCGGCTATCGTCCCACCCCGGTACCGCCCCAAATCGGCCGCACCAATTACGTGGACGAGGATTTGTTGCTGGCCTCGGTCGGCCATCGTTTTGATTTTGAACTTTTGGACATGAAGTGGCGGGCAGAACTGGCCTTCCAGTTCATCAAGATGATGGATGCAACCGTCTACAAAGATCCCAGCATGATTCGCGACGAATTCTCCGACGAATCGCGCACGGTCATCGGTTCCCAACTCATGCCCGAAGCCGCGGGCCTCCAAACCAACAACCCCGGCTTCCCCGGTTTCGAATACGGCGGCTGGGGTCTCAACGGCTCCTTCACTCTATCTTACCTTTTCTAGGTCAACTTGATTGGCGTAGGTTGGGGCATTGGAGGTAGGTATGGCCCGTAGCGCGTCATTGTTCTGGTTGGCTTGTTTCCTGTTCGGGCTCGTTTGGGCTTGTGCCGATGGGGATGATCGGATTGATGAGCTTGAGGTGCCTGAGCTGGATGCAACGGATCCGGTGGAGTACGTCAATCCTTTCATTGGTACAGGTGGGCATTATTTCGGGTATGGCAGCACCTTTGCCGGGGCCTGTTTGCCGCATGGCTTGGCGAAGCCCGGTCCCGACACGACCACGCCCACGGGCGCGGCCGAGTTCCATCACTTTTCGGGTTATCATCACGACGATGACATGGTGCTGGGCTTTTCCAACTTTCACATTTCGGGCACCGGCGCTTCGGATTATGGCACCTTCATGCTCATGCCCACCTCGGGCTTTGACGAAAGCCGCGCCACCGAAAGCGGGCTTTTGTCGGTGGTGGATAAGTCTTCAGAGCAGGCTGAGCCCGGCTATTATTCCATCCGCACCATCGACCACGACATCTTAGTGGAACTCACGGCCACAGAGCATGTCGCCATGCATCGCTACACCTTCCCGACGGATGAACCGGCGCCGACCGTGGTTGTGGATGTCTCTCACGGCATCGTGGGCAACGAGGTCACCGAGGCCAGCATAGAGGTCACGGCCGATGGTGCCGAGTTCTCCGGTGGATTGCTTTACCATGGCTCTTTGACGGGCCGTTCCGGCGGCGTGCGATTGTTTTTCTGCGCGCGACCCTCGGTGCCGCCGACGAGTTGGACCCTATGGCAGGATGGGCAGTTTTTGGACGGGGCGCTTGAAGCCATGGGTTCGGATGTGGGCGCGGGCGTGCGTTTTGCCGAAGCCGGCGCGGTCACCTGGCGCATCGGTGTGAGCGCGGTGGACGTGGCGGGGGCGCGGAACAACCTGGAAGAAGAGGTGGGTGAGCAGGGCTTCGATGCCATTCGCGAGCAGGCCAGTCAGGTCTGGAGTGAGGCCTTGAGCAAGGTGCGGGTGGCAGGCGGTAGCCAGGACGAACGCATCATGTTTTACACGGCGCTTTACCACAGCAAGCTCACCCCGACCTTGTTCTCCGACGTGGCCGGGCGGTACATGGGCTTCGACAAGCAGGTTCATGTGGCCGAGGGATTTCGTTATTACACGGATTTTTCTATGTGGGACACCTATCGCACGGCGCATCCCTTGTTTATTCTCACCGATCCCGGCCGGCAGCGGGACATGCTGCACAGCTTGTTGGCCATGAAAGAGCAGGGCGGCTATTTGCCCAAATGGCCTGCGGGCACCGGATACGCGGGCTGCATGATCGGCACTCCGGCCGACTTGGTTTTTGCCGGCAGCTATTTGAAGGGCATCACCGATTTCGACGTGGAGGTCGCCTTCGCAGCCGTAGTGGAAAATGCAACGACGGCTCAGCCCGAGTCGGGCCGTGACGGTGTGGAAAGTTACATGAGCCTGGGCTATGTGGCCTCCGATGTGCAGGACGGTTCGGTGGCCCGCACCATGGAGTTCGCCGTGGCCGACGGGGCCATCGCCGAATGGGCGACGGCCCTGGGTTATGGTGCCGAGGCCCAGGTCTTTGCCCAGCGTGCAGAGAACTACAAGCTGCTCTATGACGAAGAGACCGGTTTTTTTCGCGGTCGCAATACGGATGGCGCTTGGAACGAGCCGGCCTCCGAATTCAAAGAGCTCAATTGGGACCACCCGAACTATACGGAAGGTACGGCTTGGCAGTACCTGTGGCTGGCCCCGCAGGACACGAAGGGCCTGATTGAGCTTATGGGCGGCAGTGAGTCTTTTCTGAACAAGCTGGAGGCTTTTTTCTCCACCCCGGAGCCGGAAGATCCCTTGAACGAGTTTTTGCCGAAGCGTTACTACTGGCATGGCAACGAGCCGGATATCCACGCGGCCTATTTGTTCAATGACGCGGGCCGGCCCGATCGCGCTCAGCACTGGCTTCGACACATCATAGAGACTCGTTACGGCACGGGGCCCGATGGGCTGCCCGGCAACGACGACTGCGGCACCCTCTCGGCCTGGTATGTGTTTTCCGCAAGTGGCTTCTATCCCAACGCGGGCCACAGTCAGTACTGGATCGGCAGCCCTTTGTTCGAGCGGGTGGTTTTCTCTCTGGCGGGCGGTGTCGAATTCGAGATTCGGGCTTTGGGCGCCGACGCAGAGACCCTGTATGTGCAAGGTGCCACCCTCGATGGCCAGGCTTTGGCTGCGCCATTTTTTGACCACGCACAGATCGCCGCGGGGGGGCTCATGGAGTTTGCGATGAGCACTGAGCCCTCGGCGACCTGGAGCCTGCCCTCCGAGTAACGCGGAATTTCCCTCATCTCTTGACAGCCAAAAACGGGTGATTACATTCTTTTTGTGATGGCGAAGAAGCCATAAAGTTTTTTTGTAACAACACGTTAAGGGAGGTAGGCCATGGCCCTCATTCGGTGGCTAGGACAAGATGATATGTGGAATCGCATGGAGCAAATGGGACGAGAAGTGGACAGAGCCAATGTATACCCGGCCATGAACGTTTATGACGATGGCGAAAGTTACATCGTGCGTGCGGAAATTCCCGGCGTGGATCCGGCCACTTTGGATATCAGCGTGACCGGCGACACCTTGACGCTTCGCGGCAAGCGGGAAGTCGAACCCGCCGGAGACAATTGTTGTTATCACCGCCGCGAGCGCAGCTCGGGTGAGTTCCGGCGCGCTTTCACCTTGCCGGACATGGTGGACAACGCCAAGGTGGTGGCCTCGGCCAAACACGGCGTACTCGAGATCATGTTGCCCCGTGCCGAACAGGCCAAGCAGCGAAAAATCGAGATCAAAAGCAGCTGAATCGGAGGTGCGTCATGACCGATAAAGAAAAAAAAGACCTTGAAGTCAGCAAGAAACAAGAGATCGAAAAATCTTCCGGCGAACCCACCCGCGAAGGCGTGGCTTTCGTTCCTGAAGTCGATATCTCCGAGAGCGAAGAGGGACTGGTTCTTTACGCCGACATGCCTGGCGTCACCAAGGACAATCTCGATATCGACATTCGCGAAGGCGTCTTGACGGTGACCGGCACGGTTGCGCCCGAGCGGGATAATCTCCGCCTGGTTCACGGTGAGTACGAGATCGGCGGTTTTCAGCGGCGCTTCACCCTGGGTGAGAAAATCGATCAGGAAAAGATCGAGGCCAAGCTGGAAAATGGTGTCCTGCGACTGACCCTGCCCAAGGCAGAAGCCCACAAGCCTCGCAAGATCACGATCACTTAATCTGAATTTTCTGTTTGATTTTTTGAGTGAGAGGGTGGCCGTCGTCTGTCGGGATTTTGTCTTGTTAGCGAGTCTCGTTTGCGATGGTGACCAAGGCGATGAGGTTGACCTTGGGTAGGCCGACATCGCTGAGGGGTAAGCTGGCGCGGGTGCCGTCTTCTACGCCGGGGGGCACGCTGATCTCGATGCCGTGGTGCTCGACGACTCGGCCTCGACCCTTGCAGGAGCCGCAGACCAAGCTCGACTGAAGCCCATGCTCGCAGTCGGGGCAGCTAAGCTCGACGGGCACTTGCAGGGGGATCATGCCGCCGGCTTGGGCTTCGGCCGGCGAAAGGACCAATTCGACAAAGAGATCCTTGTGTCGGCTGACCTGGCGACCTTCGCGGAACAGGCCGGGCACCCAGCCGGCGAAGAATTCGTCCAGGTCGCTGAATTTGCCCTGGCGTTGTTCTTCCAATGGATTGACCCGGCGCTGTTTGGCCAGCAGGGGTTTGCGACGATGGCTTACAATCATGGGCTCTGAGGGGGCCGGGGTCGTGACCCCTTGTTCCCCCGGCAGGTCTTCATCGTGGGCCTGTCGGTTGTCCGGATCGTTCAGGGCCTCGTAGGCCTGCCTGAGCTCGATGAACTTGTCGGCGGGCTGGGGCTGGGCGTCCGGATGGTAGAGCTTGACCAGCCTGCGATAGGCGGATCGGATCTGATCCAAATCCGCGTCGCGACTGACCCCAAGCACCACGTAAAAGTTGCTGGCCATATCAAACCTTGGCTATCAGGTGATCCAGGGCGCTTTTCATGCCGTCGTGCATGGCCTTGACGTCTTCAGGGGCCCATTTTTCCTTGTCTTCCCGGATGAAAGAGGTCTTGTCCACCCGATTGTCGAAGCGGGCGATGGGCAGGTGATAATGTCTACCGTGGGCCTCGATGGTGATCGTGCCTTTCTGGGAGGCCTGTTCTTCCAGCCAATCCATG
>JAUVAM010000446.1 GCA_030591745.1 Deltaproteobacteria bacterium | reverse complement strand
TTTATCCGCCGGTGCCGGTCATCGGCGATCTTTGGGCGGGCTTTCAAGCCTTGCTGGAGCATCCCTGGATTCTGGCCGTGGTGGTGCCGGCCGAGATTTACAATTTCGTTGAGACCATGAACAACGTGGAGAGCGCCGAGGCGGCCGGCGATGCCTATCCCGTACAAAGCTGCCAGGTGATCGACGGCCTGGGCACCATGGTTGGGGCTCTGTTCGGCTCGGCTTTTCCCACCACCGTCTACATCGGTCATCCGGGTTACAAGCGCATGGGTGGCCGTGCTGGCTACGCCCTGGGCGTGGGGCTGATCCTCTTCGTCGCTGCCCTTTTCGGGCTCTTGGCGGTGTTGCAGGCCCTGGTGCCCATGGCGGCGGTGGCGCCCATGTTGGTTTTCATCGGCCTGGTCATCACGGCCCAGGCCTTTCAGGCCAGCCCAAAGGCTCACGGCATGGCCGTGGCCTTCGCCATGCTGCCTCATTTGTCCGGCTTGCTTGTCGTCAAATGGAATTCCCTGCATGGGGCCTTGGGCCAGGTGGTCGCCGACAAGTTGACCGGCGATCTGCCCGCCCTGGACGGCCCCGTCCTGCTCAGCGCCATGCTGCAAAAAGGCGCGCATCTGGAAGGGCATTCCTTGTTGTCAGGCGGCGCCATTCTGGTGGGCATGATCTGGGGCTCAATCGCCGCCTTCATGATCGACCAAGCCTGGTTCCGCGCGGCCATGGTCTTGGGCGCGGCCGGTTTGATGAGCCTCTTCGGCATCATCCATGCGCCCTCGTTGGGGCTCTTTACGGCACCTTTGACGTGGACCTATTTCGGCCTGGGTGTGACTCTCTGTGGGGTGGGTGTTGCTCGCAAGTACTTCCCGCCGTTGGATGGGCCGGCCGGGGCCTGAGGGCTCAGCGCCAGTTCATCATGCGCCAGCCTTGGCGCAGGGCGTGTTGCTTTAGTTTGCGGTGGGGCGTGGTGGCCACGGGGTGGCCGCAGAGCATGAGCATGGGTAAATCAGAAATGTGATCGGAGTAGGCCCAGGAGGCGGGCCAGTCGGTTTGGTTGAAGTCTCTCCAGGCCTGGAGGCGGTTGACCTTTTCGTGGCCGTAGCAATTGGCGGCCAGTAGCTTTGGCGTGTCTTTGCTCAGGAAATTGCGGGCGAGGCTATCCAGTGCTCCGTTTCCCCCGAGGCTGGGTCCGGTTTTCAAGCTAGTGCGGGTGGCGATGAGCAGATCGAAGCCCAGGGCTTCTGCGACTTTTTGCAGGTAGAGCTCTACGCTTGCAGAAACCAGCAAGAGCTTGTGACCCTGTTTCTTGTGCCAGTCGATGCGCTCCAATGCGCCTTTGAGGTAGCGAGGGCGCAACTCTTTTTCATGAAAATCGTCCAAGACCTGTTCTTGTTCTTCGGTCGGAATGCGGGAAAAGCAGCGCAGCACCTGGGCCTTCATTTGGTCCTTGCTCAAGAGGCGGGATGCGTAAAGTGGGGCCAAAGCCGCCAGGCGTGGAATCTCCATGCGGCTTTCCGGTCGGTGCCGAAACAAGAAAGTCAAAAAGGGTGCCATGGTGTCGGCGCGGGTAATGGTGCCGTCGAAATCAAACAGGGCCGCTGGCGTTTTCTTCGCTGTGCTCATGGGCGAAGCCTATCATCTGCGAGATTGGGGCTCCATCAGAACTTCTTGGCCGATCTTGATGACGGGCGCACCGTTTTCCGTGAGTCGAGCCGAGGCGGCCAGCATTTGATCGTCGTCGAAGAGCAGGGCCGAACGGATGCCCTGCAGATCAAGACGCTTGATGAGTTTTTGTACCGTGGCGCGCTGTTCTTCTTTTCTCATCTCAATCCAGCGAGGGTCCGTGATGGTGGCTTGCAGCCGCTGTCCTTGGGCCAGGGCTCGTTCTAAGACCAGGATGCCGGACACTTCAGATGCGTCGAAGGTCGAGGTGCGACTGGGCAGGTTGAGCCAGAGCGCCAGCGGTGCCAGCAGGAGGCCCGCGGCCAGTATCATCGTTCGCCGCCTGGAATGGCTGGGGACATTGACCTGTTGTCGACGCGGGGTTTTGGCGTGGCTGGTTTTGGATCTGGGCCAGGGTTTGAGTGCCTTTTTATTTGCCTTGTGTCGCCGAATTTGCCGGTCCGTTCGTTTCCTGTCGCTGATGGCCGCCCGCTTGGCTACCTGGTCATAGGCCTGTCGGAAGGAGCCGACTTCTTCCAGGCGTTTTCGTGCCATGCAAAGGGTCTTTGAGCATTCATCGAAGCGGCTTAGGCTTTCGGGTAATTTGACCTCCAGGCCATGCTCATGCCTGTTGAGGGCGAAAATGTACAGGGGAAGGGCGGCCTGGATGGAGTCGATGTTTTGATCGGCGGCCAGGGTGTTCCACAGCAGGGTCAAATCCACCACGCCCGCTTGGTGATATTTCAAGTACCAGACATCCAGTAGATAGCGAAGGGTCTCGTTGCCGACGAACTCTTTGACCCCTGAAATGTCGAGTGCGGTCACCAGGGCGTTGACGACCATTCTTTTGTGGGCTGCGGTCGGCAGGTCCATGGTCGGCTCGACGGGTGCCTGAGACGAACCAAGCGCCGCGGCGCATGGCGAGGTCATGTCGGGCTCTTCGACCTGACTTTCGTCGACCAGTTTTTCGATCTGGCTGAGCAACTCTTTCGGGGGCTCGATGAACTGGAGGCCAAGCCCCGGAATTCTGGGATGCTCATCGGAGTCGAAAGGCGGCTGGATTCGCATCACCTTGGCCTTCACCGTGGCTATGACCTGATGACCCGGAAGTTGGGTTTCCAACTCGAGCTCACTGCCGGGCGGGATGGGTTCGTCGGTGCGTAAGAACATGCCGCCCAGGCTGAGGTTCCAGGCGGTGGCCTCGAAGAACGAGCCGTCGGGTAGCACGCGAGTTCGAACCGGGACCTGGATCGTGGCCCGGGTGCTTTGGCGTTTGTCCCGAGGTGACGGGGCCGCCCGCTGGATGCCTTCATCTGAATCCAGATCGAAACGGGTGGCCACGACTTCTGAGATGTCTCGATAGCCGAGTCTGGGCAAGGCATCGGGTTGCAAATCGGGCAGGGGAACCGGTTCGGTCAGTTGTTGGTAGCCATCCAGATCGATCTGGGCAGCCAGCCCCTCCGATACGTCCCGCAGGTCTTCGTCGGACAATTCAGCCGTGTCGCCGGCCTCGGGCAGCAGGCCATCCGGCAGGATGGCGCGCAGGCGCATGCCCGGGCTTTCCCAGGTCTCCCCGGATTTGAGCAGGGTGTGCCAGGCGACCACCACGGCATCCCCGACCCGGATGACCCGGTTTTCATCGTCTTCCAGTTCCAGGGTCAGGCGGGTGTCGGGCGGGAGGGGGTGGTTGGTGGGGATGAAGAGGGTGCCGGCCGCGAGTTGGTAGCGGATGGTGGCGTGGTTTTCCTGCGGCACCTGCAACCTGACCGAGGCTTGGGCTTCGGACGGAGGTGTTTGTTTTGCAGATTGATTGTCCAATTTCTTGAATCCCCCCATTTTCGGGCCCCCTGCTCCGAGTCGAAGGCTCCTGGATGGGAGGGTGTCGACCTGATGGACCGGAGGTGATACTGTACCGTCACTTCGGTTTTGATTCTATGGATATTTTGTGATCGATGTGGAGGGAGGATGAAATGAAGGGGATCCGGTTTCGCGCTGTCATGGCTTCGGGCGGTTTTACCTTGGTTGAATTGCTCATCACCGTGGCCATCATCGGCATTCTGGCGGCGGTGGCCATCCCGGCCTTGGGCACTTTCATCCGCAGGTCCAAGGTGGTCGAAGTCCACGCCAATCTGGACGCATGCTACCAGGGGGTGGTGCGGTATTACTCGGCTCAGCATTTGCTTGATGGTGGCGTTATTTTTAGCAATCGTTTGCCGGCCGCCATGACAACGCCGATTTGCCCGAGTAGCGGCAACGGAAACGGATCTCTGGCTGACTTGTCAGGTGATTCCAATTTCATCAGTCCGGAAGTTTACCTCAGCGAGTTGGGCCAGACATTCAAAAGCATCGGTTTTCTGATCACCGAGGCCACCTACGCTTGTTATTCCTATGATGTCATCGAGGGCGAGCTGGCCGATGCGTCGACTCGGGACCGATCGGTCGGCCTGGCGAAGACGCGTTGGGCCAGTCTTGCGCCCGGTTTCACGAGAATGAGTCGGGAGCAGGCGAGGGACTTTTTCGTGCAAGATAAGCAAGAAGTCTTGATAGCCAAGCCCGGCGGCGGCAACTCAGGCGGCAATTCCGGCGGCAATTCAGGCGGCAATTCAGGCGGCAACTCAGGCGGCAACTCAGGCGGCAACTCAGGCGGCAACTCAGGCGGCAACTCAGGCGG
>JAUVAM010000037.1 GCA_030591745.1 Deltaproteobacteria bacterium | reverse complement strand
TTGCCCTACCTGGATTCAGAGCTGGAGACCATTCACAAAAACGCCCGGGACGTGCATCCGGGCCTGACCATCTTCGATGTGTCTTGCCGCAGCGGTGATGGCTTGGATGCCTTCTATGGCTGGCTGAAGGAAAAAGTGGCTGCCAAGAAGGCGGGTTGATGAGCGTGGCAACCCAGGCCATTCGCCTGACGGTCTTGGGTCGCGTGCAGGGCGTGGGTTTCCTCCCGACGGTTTACCGCCTGGCCCACGAGATGGGCTTGGCCGGCACGGTTTGCAACACCTCCAAAGGCGTGATCATCGAGTTGGAAGGTCCGCCCGAGAATTTGCAGAAATTCCAGGATGATTTCGAAGAGGCCATGCCCAGCCTGGCCCTGATCACGGCGCTTGAGGTCGAAGCGGCCAAGGTACAGGGCTTGCGGGATTTTGTGATTCTGCCCTCCGAGTCCGGGGGCTCCGCCCGGGCGCTTATTCCTTTTGACGTGGCCACTTGTCCAGACTGCCTCAAGGAATTCGCGAATCCAAAAGACCGGCGGTATCACTATCCCTTCATCAACTGCACGCTTTGCGGGCCGCGCTATACCATCATCGAGTCCGTGCCTTACGATCGCCCCAAAACCTCCATGAAGGTTTTCCCCATGTGCTCGCGATGCCAAAGCGAGTATGAGGACCCGACCGACCGGCGTTACCACGCCCAGCCCAACGCTTGTCCCGATTGCGGACCCAGGCTTTGGCTGGTGGATGCCGAAGGTGAGCCCATCGAGGGCGAACCCATCGAGCAGGCCCGCGATTTGTTGCGTCAGGGAAAAGTCTTGGCGCTGCGTGGACTGGGTGGCTTTCACCTGGCGGTGGATGCCGAGAACGAAGAGGCGGTGCTCAGCCTGCGGCAACGCAAACGCCGAGGGCCGAAGCCCTTTGCCGTCATGACCGCGGATAAAGACGGCCTTGCGCATTTCGCTCGAAGCTCGGATGCCGAGTGGGATCTTCTCGAATCCGTTCGTCGACCCATCGTGCTCGTGGACAAACGACAGCCTTTCGCGCTGGCCGAGGCCCTGGCGCCGGGCAATCCCCGGGTTGGCGTCATGCTGCCTTACACGCCCATTCATTTATCCCTCATAGAGGGTTTTCGAGCCCTGGTGATGACCTCGGGCAATCTGGCCGAAGAGCCCATCGCCAAGGACAACGACGAGGCCTTGAAGCGCTTGGCGGATCTTGCCGATGCCTTCTTGTTGCACGACCGGGACATTCTTATGTCCTGTGATGATTCGGTGGCCTTTGTCGACCCGGGTGGGGCACCGGCCTTTGTGCGGCGTTCCAGGGGCTGGGCGCCTGATCCCTTGTCCCTGCCCGGCGCGCCCGATGGAATCTTGGCCGTGGGCGCGGAGATGAAAAATACTTTCTGTCTGACCCGGGATGGTCAGGCTTTTTTGAGCCAGCATGTGGGCGACTTAGAGAACCTGGAGACCTTCGAGCATTTCGAGCGTTGCTTAGAGCACATGCGAAAGCTCCTGGGGGTGGAGATTCGGGCGGTTGCCTGTGACCTTCATCCGGATTACATGGCCACCCGCTATGCCGAATCCTTGGCGGACCTTGAACCCATTCGCATACAGCATCACCATGCCCACATGGTCAGCGCCATGGTGGAAAATGGCCTGGAGGGGGATGCCATCGGCTTGTGTCTGGACGGCACCGGCTTTGGTCCCGACGGCAGCATTTGGGGTGGTGAGATCCTTTGTGGTTCGGCCCAAGCCTTCAGGCGAGTGGCCCGATTGCAGCCTTTCCGATTGCCAGGAGGCGATGCGGCCGTGCGTCAACCCTGGCGTAGTTTGTTGGGGGTATGGCTTTCCGAACTGGACGAAGAAGCGGCCTTGGAGAGGCTTTCAGGTTTGGGCGAACTGGACCCCAAGAAGGTGCGGGCTGTGGCCCAGGCCTGTCTGCATGGCGTGAACGCACCGTGGACTTCAAGCCTCGGTCGTTTGTTCGACGCGGTTTCCGCCCAGCTTTCCATCTGCACCCAGGTTCTCTATGATGGTCAGGCGGCGATAGAGTTGGAGGCGGTGGCCACGGGCCAGAACGCGGCCGATTTGCCGAGTTTGACATTGGATCGCCATGCCGACTTGTGGCAGCTTTCTCCGCACGCTTTGCTGAAGGCCCTGCTGGAAAGAAAGCAGGCCGGCGTTGCGATTGGCCCTTTGGCCGCTGGCTTCCACCGGTCGGTTGTGCAAGGCTTTGTAGAGGCCTGTTGTGTTTTTCGGCAAGAAGGTGGGCCAGAGCAAGTTGTGTTTTCCGGAGGTTGTTTCATGAACCGGCTATTGGACGCGCAATTGGCCGAGGCTTTGCAATCGGAAGGTTTTGTGGTTTATCGACAACGCGCGGTGCCCGCCAACGATGGGGGCTTGTGTCTGGGGCAGGCGGCTATCGCCGCGGCCCAAATTTTAACGAGGGGTCAGAAAGGTTGAGCTTATGTGTCTGGCGATTCCCATGAAGGTCATCGAGAAAGACGGCGATCGAGGCAAGGTGGAACAAGGAGGCGTGGTGCGCGAAGTCAGCTTCGTCATGATGCCCGACGTCGAATGTGGCGATCATGTTTTGATCCATGCCGGCTTTGCCATCGAGCGCATGGACGAGCAAGAGGCCGCGGAAACCTTGCAGCTGATTACGGATGTTTTGGCCGCGGCACCGGAGCGACCGGAGGATGCATGACTTCGCTTGACCCGGGCGCGATGAAGAAACGCTTGCGTTCCGCCGATACCGCCAAGGCCCTGCTGGACGCCATCTTTGAGCAAGCGCAAGGGCTTGAGCGAGTTCGCTTCATGGAGGTCTGCGGTACGCACACCATGGCCATCCGCCGAAGCGGCATTCCCGCCATGTTGCCGGAAAACGTCGAGCTTCTATCCGGTCCCGGCTGTCCAGTTTGCGTGACGCCCAACGCCACGGTGGATCGGGCCATCGCCCTGGCGGGTTTCGATGAGCTGATCGTTGCCACCTTTGGGGACATGATGCGTGTGCCGGGATCGCGGACCAGCTTGGCTGCTGAACGGGCTCGTGGGGCGGATGTTCGGGTGGTTTACTCGCCCTTGGATGCTTTGAAATTGGCGCGAACAGAGGCCAAGCGTCAGGTGGTGTTTCTCGGCGTGGGATTTGAAACCACGACGCCCACCGTGGCGGCTGTCATTCGAATGGCCAAAGAAGAGGGCTTGGAGAATTTCTCGGTCCTGACGTCCCACAAGGTGGTGCCACCGGCCTTGGATGCTCTGTTGTCGATGCCCGATTTTTCGGTCAGTGGGTTTTTGATGCCTGGCCATGTCAGCGCAATCATTGGTGCCGATGCCTATCGACCCGTGGCCGAGCAGCACGGCATCCCATGCGTGGTGGCGGGTTTCGAGCCCGTGGATGTCTTGCTCTCCATCCTCATGCTGCTCAAGCAAATTCGAGCTGGGCAGGCGAAAGTGGAGATCGAGTATTTAACCGTGGTGCGGCCGGCAGGCAATCGCGAGGCGCAGGCTTTGGTGGAGCAGGTGCTCGAGCCTTGCGATAGCGATTGGCGGGGCGTTGGGATCATCCCTGGCAGTGGGCTTTCCCTTCGTGATGCCTACGCTGGTCTTGATGCGGAGAAACGATTCGATTTGCAGGTGCCCCCACCCAAGGAGCACCCCGGATGTCGTTGCGGTGAAGTTCTGATCGGAGCCATTCGACCGCCGGATTGCGCTTTGTTCGGCAAGGCCTGCACCCCGAGCGATCCGGTGGGTCCTTGCATGGTGTCTAGTGAAGGGACCTGCGCGGCTTACTACAAATACGTGATCTAACCTATCGCCAAAGAAAATCCGGCGGCTCGATGATCATGAGCTTACCGGTGATGCGTTCTTTTTTGGGATTGTGGCCAAAGAAAGAGATTACCTGTTTCCCCCGTGCGTTCTCCATGACCTCCATCTCGATACCCAACTGCAGGGCTTTTCGTCGGGCTTCGTCCAGGCTCATCTTGTCCGTCTGCAAAAGCTGATTCATTTCGAAGGCCAGCATGCCCTTGAGATGACTCAAATCGGTGGACATGAGAATGGCATCGGTGTCCAGCATGGAGGCCGCCAGTAGCACCCTTGATCCGGTGCTGCCGAAAACCTTCCAGATGGTCAAGTCGGGGATATATCCCGTGCCCGAGCCGTCGAAATCGCGGCGCAAGGCCGTGACCAGGGCCTTGATTTCTTCTTTCCGCTTGTTCGCCTGAACACGGATGTTTGTGTATTTGCGATAATTGTTGGCCAGTTCAGCCAATAATTTTTGGGCCTTGGCCAGCCGCGCTGCCTGAAGGATTTGGCCGGCGTTGGCCAAATCCATCTCCACCACGGTTTGGGCTTGCGCGGACGGTGTGACCAGAAAAAAAATAATAAGAGAAAGGCTGAACAATCTCATATCGAGCTCCGAACTTCTGTGAGCGGTTTATCACATCACAGACGAAATGATCAATGTTCAAGGCGCTGGTTAGGTGCCAAAGAGCGTGTTAGGCTGCCGCCCCATGAGCGAACAGACAGATTCTAGGGCCAGAATACATATGGGCCATGGCAGTGGCGGTCGGGCCACCGGTCGCTTGATTCAGGAGCTTTTTGTTAAGCACCTGCACAACGAGCGACTGGACCCCTTGGACGATGGGGCCTTGCTTGATTTGAGCGGTTCTTTGGCCATGTCCACCGACGCTTTCGTCGTTGATCCGATCTTTTTCCCGGGAGGCGACATCGGCAAGTTGGCCGTCTGTGGAACGGTCAATGACGTGGCCATGTGCGGTGCCGTCCCCCGCGCCTTGTCGGCTGCTTTTATCCTGGAAGAGGGTTTGTTGCTCGAGGATCTGGAGCGAATCGCGCGGTCCATGGGCGCGCAGGCCCGAGAGGCCGGCGTCGAGGTCGTGACCGGGGACACGAAGGTCGTGCCTCGAGGTCACGCCGATGGTGTCTATGTGACGACCGCCGGGGTGGGGGAGCGCATTGAAGGTGTTCGATTGGGCGGGGCCTTGGCTCGGCCCGGGGATGTGATCATGGTCAGCGGCCCTTTGGGCGATCATGGTGCCGCCATCATGGCCGTGCGCGCGGGCATCGACCTGGAGGGAGACCTGCGTTCGGACTGTGCTTCGGTGGCCGGCGCGGTGGTGCGACTGCTTCAGGCCGTGCCTGGCGTGCACGTGCTGCGGGATCCGACCCGGGGCGGCTTGGCCAGCGTCGTCGTCGAGATCGCCGAAGCCTCCAAGGTGGGCGTGGAACTGGAGGAAACCGCTATCCCGGTCTCCGAAGCCACCATGGCGGCTTGTGAAATCCTGGGTTTGGATCCTCTTTCATTGGCTTGTGAAGGGCGCTTCGTGGCCATCTTGCCCGCCGAATTGGAAGACGCCGCTTGTCGGGCCCTCTCCGAAGAAGCCGTAGCCTCCGGGCTTTGCCGCATCGGACGCGTGGTCGACGAGCATCCTGGCAGGGTGGTCTTAAGAACCCAAATCGGCGGCACACGCCTACTCGATCAAGCAGAAGGCGAGTTGTTGCCTCGCATATGTTGACAAACACGAAAGATCCGAAGCCAGTTGTCGCGACGCTGAGCATGCAAGCCGACCATCTTGGCCATCACCAGACCCACTGGCAGTTTTTCCCTGCGTAAGGGATCAGCGTCTGCCGCCAACTCTACCCACGATCCATTCAGGCCCACGCCCATCGTCACAATACGGTGCAGGCAAAGCCCCCCTGGGCCACGGGCCAAAACCACATCGCCGAGACGCCAGCCTTCCCCGCCCGCGGGGCCCAGGCTCACCATGTCCCCATCTTGGATAGCCGGACGCATACAATGACCACGCGCCCGGAAGCTCAAAGTGCCTCCCAACTCGATGGTGTCGGAACACAGGGCTTCTAAGTCCGCGATATGCAAGGCACGCTGCAAAGCCATGACCTCAGGTTTCGCCGCTGAGAACCCGCATGACGCTTTGGTCCGGGGCAAAGGCAAGTTCAGCCATGGGCACGGTTGCCACCACTTGTGCGCAGGTGTCTAACACTTGGGCCAAATCCTGTCGTGGCCAACCCGCCAAGAAGCAGACGGAAGTCAAGCGGGCCGCGGCCAGGGCTTTGCCCATGGGGTTTCGCTTCGGTTCTTTGGCCTTGGCAAGAAAATCGATGGAAGCCACCTTGCCCGAGCGGGGCAGGGCGTGTTGCAGCTCTCCATGCCAGGGGGTGCCGAAAACGCGAAAATCACCTTGGCCCGTGGGCCGAAGAATCAGCCGGTCATCGCTCAGAATTTGTCCCCTGCCACTTTGGTTCAAGACGCCCGCCAGGGTGGACTTGCCGGCACCCGATTGACCGGCGAAGATGTGGACCCGATCCTCAACCAACCAGCCGCAGGCGTGCAGCAAAAGCCCTCGTCCGCGCATGAGCAAAAAAGAACTCCAAAGCTCATGCATGGGGGCTCGCAAGGGAAAGCGAGTCTCTTCGGCCGGCAAAAACCCCGAATCCAGCACGGCCACCGCCCGGTCGAGCGCGGTGTTCAGCTCCAATGAATGATAGGGCCGACCCTCGGCGTGCAGGACCAGGCGAAAGCCATCATCCGAACGCCCCAATTTCCAAACTCCGCCCGAATCAAAGAGCAGATCCTCATCGTCGACCGCTGCGACGGGCCCGGGTCGGCTTTGGCATGTGAAGTCGATTGGACGATTGGGCTCGGCAAGAAAGGGCCGCAAGCCCTCGGGGACCAATTCCGCCCCAGGCCCGGTGACCTCCACCAATAAATCGCCGACCGATAAAAAGGAATTCAGCTGCCGCCTCCCAAGCACCCTGGGGATCCACCGCTACAACCGGGTCCGATAGGGCCCGATCCAATGCCCCCCTTACAAATGCTCATCAACGCTTCCTCGACCACCAACTCGACAAAGGTGACGCTCGGGGCCGTGTAAATTTCGCGGGAGGGATCTTTTTTGGGCCCGGTTTGTTCAGGTTGTGGATTATTTTTGTCCATGACCTCTTCTCAAGCCCCAGTCGATTCTAGCATATTTGCCCTGAGTTGCGCCACCTGGCAATTGTAGTATTCCGAATCGAAGCGATGTCGTGGCTTTTGGCCCAGAGAATCGATGCCGGGGCACTGGCTGCAAAGGTGCTGCAATTCACATCCGAAACAAGGTGATGATTCGGCGAAGTGGATTCGACCCTGTTTCCCCATGGCCTCCCATGCCGCAAGGAAGCTGCTGGCCTGCGGATCAAAGACAGGTCTTCTGACCAACAGGCAGGGCATGATGCGCCCTCCTGGATCCAGATGGAAGGATTGGTGTCCGGCGCCACAGGGGCTTTGGCTCCAGGACTCAGGGTGCCTTTGCCAGTTCTGATGGTACTCTTTGACTTGTTCGGCCTTGTCGAATGCTCGCATCTCCAACTTGCTGGCTTGCTCGGCCGGGACACGATAATCGAGTGGCTCGTCGGTCTTGTCCAGCCGCGGATCGATGGCGGGATCCATGCGTATTCGCAAGCCTTGTGCCTTCGCGGCCTCGACCATGCCCTGGGCTTCGTTTGCCAGGTCTTTTTGTAGCACCGTTTTGAGCATGACCGGCAGGTCGAGTGCTCGCATGCGTTCGATGCCCTGGTAGGCTTGCTCGTAGGCCTCGGCCGAGCCCGTTACTTTTTTGTAGATTTCGGGGCTGGCGCCGTAGATCGAGACTTCGATGTTTTGGGGTGGATGTTGGGCCAAGAATTGGGCTCGACTCTCGTCGATCAAGGTTCCATTGGTGAAGAGATTGAGCAGGAAGCCCAGGCCGTGGGCGTGTTGCCAGATGCTTTCAAAATCTTGTCTGAGGGTGGGTTCGCCGCCCGTGATGGACAGGGTCAGGCAACCCGCCTCCGCCACCTGGTCCAGCAGCTTCTGGATGGAAGGGGTGTCCAGCTCCGGCAATGGGAAGGTCTGGCCACCGAGATAGCAGTGCCGACAACGGAGGTTGCAGCGCCAGGTTAGTTCGAAGGTGCCGGTGAATGGATGTCGCTTGCCGCCAAGATTGTGGGCCAAATTGTTGCGGAACCAGGCATTGTCCATATGCCGAAGGCTCATGGACTTTGCGCATCCTCGATGGCACCCATGGCCAGCAGATCGCTGCAACAAACCTCGACGTCGGCACGCGCCTGTTCTTCGTCCACCTGAAAGCGCTCACACATGGCCAAGACCAGTGCATCGAAATCTCGCGTTCCATCCATCCAATGCCACAGGGCGGATGCCGTATGATTCAGGGTAGAAACCCCCATGGGCTGGGAAGGACTGCTGCGAATTGGAATCACCAGGAGTTCGTCGCCGATTTGTCGAGTGGCTACTTTGTCGCTGTGTTTCCAGATGATTTTGGCATCGAAATCCATAAGGTTCTCTCCACTAGTTGGTTAATTTTGGCCCCTGGCTATGATTCTGTCAACAAAGGATATTCGGGGTCTTTTGGCGCTTGGTCTTCTCGGCCTTTTTGGAGTATACTTATTTATCAATTGGTCTCTTGGCCGACTGAGGGGTCGGAAAGCCAAGGGACTGGATGGAGGAGGCCATGGGCCGAAGAATCATCGGGCTCTGGCTGGGAATCCTCTTATGCGTTTTTGCCATGCCGGTTTGGGCCGACGCCACCATCACGGTGGACGGCGACCTGTCCGACTGGCCGGTCGACGCCTTTGGATTCTTGGACCAGTCCAGCGACATGCCACCACCCTGGGCGGATATCACCCAGCTTTGGGTGACCGACGACAACAGCTCTGGAGATGACGGCTACTTGTATTTGGCCATCGAGTTCATCTCCAAGTTCCGCCCGACCATCGGCGGCAACGACGTGGATATTTATATCTATCTGGACATCGACGGCGACGGGCAGATTTCCGGTACCGAGGATCGGGTCATCGAGATCACCGAAGGCGCGATCACCGACGGCGACGGCAATCTGGTGGGCTCGGTGGCCGACTGGGCCTATGACGATCTCTGGATTGAAGTGGCCATCCCATACAGCGTGTTGGGTCTGGAAAACGGCTCGGATACTTTTGGTATCTCTTTTGCCGCAACGGGTAAGCCGGACGGTACGGTCGACGCCTCGCCGGAACCGGGCACGGTGGATGATGGTTTCATTATTTACGATGGCGCGGCTGGTGACGGCATTGAGCCTCGCTCCGTAAGTCTCCTGGGCGCCTCGGCTCAGGTGCTTAAGCAGGGTGTGGAACTGCGTTGGGCCACGGCCAGCGAGCGGAAGAACGCGGGCTTCATGCTATATCGCCTGGACGGCAAAGATAGCTGGACGCCTCTTCGGACAGGCCTGGTTCGTGGTCTGGGTGACGCGACCGTTGGCAAGTCCTACCGTTTTTTGGATCGCGACGGCCAGGCAGGCGATGCCTATTTGATTGAAGACATGGATTTTGACGGACGCAATCACCTGCATCCCTTGTTGGTGGCGGGGCCGGATGGACCCGATTGGAAAGAACCAGGGCGACGGTCCTTTGCTGCCCGCAAGGCCACGACCAATCACAGCCCCTTTCCCGGCGCTGTCGCTCCATGGCGATGGCTTGCGACGGAGCCAGGTCTGCATCGCTGGTCTGGCGAGGGCACGCTTGCGCGGGCTGACGGCCTGGTGCCCATGTTGACCGAGGGCGACGGGTTCTTATTCGTGGCGAATCCCCTGACTGATCGCTATGCCGAGGGCGAGTTTTTGCGTTCGCAACCCGGTAAGACTCGGGCCATGGGTCAGCGTATGGTCAAGGGGCGTTGTGCTGACCCCTTGAGCGCCTTGGCTTCTGAGGCCGATTTTCAGCAACAGGGCTATTACTACGTAGCGGCTCCCGGTGATGATCCTTTCATCTGGGCCTGGACCTTCGTGGGTTGGCCGGCACAGGTGGAATTGGATCTGCCGGATCCGGCCTCGGTGCCGGCGCGGCTTCGCTTGGCCATGATGGGTTTTGGAGGCATTCACAAGCTCAACGTGGATTTGAACGGACAGGCTTTGGCCGAGTCGATTTGGGATGGTGCCGAGCTTCATTGGATTGAGATCGATGTGCCGGCAGGTTTGCTTCAGCATGGTGCCAACCGACTCGAGTTGAACTTGGGCTCCGATGCGCCCTGGGACATGGTGGCCCTGGATCGAGTCGAGGTGGCCTACGGGCGAGAGCCCGTGCTGGATGAAGGTGGCATGACTTTTACTGCGCCTGGTGGCGCATGTGTGGCCATCCGAATGCTCGGCGAGGGCAGTGCCCGGGTCTTTGACGTGACGGATCCAAAAGAGCCGCGGCAGGTTTTGGGTCTCTCCGTATCGGATGATGAGTTGCGTTGGCAAAATCCGATGGGAACACATCGCTATCTGGTGGTTCCTCGGTCCGAGACCCTGCCGGAACCCCTGGCCTTGGGTTCTTGGAGCACGCTGGACCTGAAGCAGCAGGCCATGAAGGCTGACGTGTTGCTGGTAGCGCACAGCAGCCTGCTGGAAGCGGCTCAGTCCTTGGCGGCGCGTCATGCTCGCCAAGGTCTGGCGAGCCTGGTGTTGGATGTGCAGGCTGTTTTCGATAGCTACAGCTTCGGTCGCCCCGATCCCCTGGCGATTCGCGCCCTGGTGCATCACGCCTTGTCTCAGAGTGAGCCAGAATATTTACTTTTGTTGGGCTCCGGCAGCGTGGATCCCTTGGGCCATCTGGAGGCGGGGCCTGCTGAGCTCGTGCCTGCGCCATTCGCTCGCAGCAGGCAGCATGGGTATGAATTCGTAAGCGATGCTTGGTACGGCCTGGATGTTTCAGGAGCTCCGGTTCTGGCGGTGGGTCGTTTGTCTTTCGAGGGCGAGGCAGAGGCTTGGGATTGGCTTGCCAAGTCGGAGCCCAGCTCCGAGATGTCGGCCCAAGAGATTCTCTTTCTGGCCGATGACTACGATCCCTTGCTTCCCGAGCCCACGAAGGCCTTCGAATTATCTGTTGAAAGCATTGCAGGTGCCTGCTTTTCTGAAAACGCGGCCATTCGCGTCGTGAGCAAAATGCAGGAGACCCAGGCCCTGGATGCTCTGAAAGCCGCGCTGGATGGGGATGTGGCTCTGGTCAGTTATCATGGGCACGCATTTGTCAGCGGCTGGTCTTCGTCTCCCGTTTGGATGGACGTAGACGATGCCCTGAACCTGAGCAACGCCAAGCCCGTCGTGCTTTTGTCCTGGACTTGTTTCGACGGCGCTTTCGGTGGCCCCTGGGGCGAGTCTTTGGCTTGGGCCTGGGTGCGTAATCCCACAGGCGGTGCCGTGGCCGTGGCGGCCGCCGCCACCTTGTCGGACCCGCGGTCGCTGGACTTGCTGGCCGAGCAAGTACTCTGCAGGCTGAGCTCCGGTGAAGCACGGACTTTGGGTCAGGCCCTTCTCTCGGCCAAGCAAGTCCTCGGCGGACTTGAGAATGAGGCCATGGACGACCTCTTGGACAGCTACGGCCTCTTAGGCGATCCCACCACGCCCAATCCCTTGCTTCCATAGGGTGGGTCTTTTGTGACACGCCGGTTGAACCGGACCCCCCTTCTCGCCATTCTGTAGACGCTAAGTGCTTGAAATTCAGAGATCCGTTTTTGGCATGGGGATTGTATTCATAGTCGGCAGGCCGGTTGGCCAAGTTTCTCACCGCCCATTTTGACTTTTTTGGCCCGCTGTTCGCGCGACCCCTGAAGCATTCGCGGCGGCTGGTT
>JAUVAM010000159.1 GCA_030591745.1 Deltaproteobacteria bacterium | reverse complement strand
TTTGACGACAGTAGAAATGGTCGGATTCGGATCTTCCGCAGTGAGCAATCTTCTGACGATTTCCGGTTTTGCACCGATTTTCCTGGCCAGATCGGCTTTAGTGAGATTAAGTTCTTTTCTGGCATTGTCCAAAAGTCGGATGATTTGGTCGATGGTGTTGATCTCGGTTTGCGCCTCGGAATAATCGTGGGCAAAGTCCTTGTCCTTCAATCTATCATTCAGGTAACGATCAAACGCTGTTTTTCGTTTATTGGGCATGGTTGACCTCCTTCAAAACCAGCGTAACATATAAGTTACGCGCCGGCAAGTCCAAATTTATTGATTCGTCCAACAAAGGTTTGCAGCGACCCTTGGTTCCCTGCGTCTAAATCAAATTTCTTCTTTTTCTGCGCAAACCGATCACCGCAATGGCGAAGAACAAGATGAACGATAGCGGGAAGGACTGAGTTTTTCCGGTCGAGCAGCCGCAACCTGAGTCCTCGGTTTGGTCGATGCCGGCGTCAGCTGGACCCGCGTCGCTCCCTGCATCCTGTTGTCCTGCATCATCCTGGCCTGCATCATCCTGGCCTGCATCATCTTGTCCGGCATCGACTCCTGCATCGGGGCAGATGTCTTGTCCTCCAGTGCATAAGCCCTGCTGGCAGGTCTCGCCCAGGGTGCAGGGGTTGGCATCGTCGCAAGATTGACCATTTTCGACCGGTTCTTCTTCGCAGGTCCCGTCCGCGGGGTTGCAGACACCGCGAATACAGAGTCCGTCCATCGCCGAGCAGTCGGTCAGGGTGCCGGTGCAGCTTCCCTGCGAGCATCGGTCATTGTGAGTGCACCAGTCGCCGTCGTCGCAGGTGTTGGCGTTGTAGTCGTGGATGCAGCCGTTTATCGGCTCGCAGTCATTGTTTGTGCAGGGATTTCCATCGTCGCAGACCATGGACGTACCGCCGACGCAGCTGTTTGAGCTACATGACTCTTGTCCGTTGCATACATTGTTGTCGGAGCAATGGGACTGCAGGGAGCATTCGACACAGGTGGTTCCGATACAATAAGGAGTCAAGCTTCCACAGTTGGTATTTGGACCCCACTCGAGACAGATGTCGGCATCGTGGTTCCCGCAAAGGGCATACTGGGTGTCACCAGTACATTGTTGTATACCATCCGGGGTGCATTCATCCTGACAGGAGTTGTCGGGTCCGCCGTAGTAGAAATAAGTGAGCCAATTCGGATCCGAGGTGTTGTTGATGGCTCCGATGTCCCATTGGCTGGACAGGGTGGTGTAGCCTGTCAGGCCTGTTGAATTTCTGAGGGCATAGCCCAAGTCCACATACATGATCTGTTTTATGTAGGCTGCGTACTGCCAGCCAGCGCCGGGCAGTCTGCCGCTTCCCATATCTGTTCCGGTCATGGGCGTGGATGGATTGCTGATGATTTCTCCGCCGTAGTCAATGCGAGCTGCGTTGTTGGCGATGCCATTGGCATCGAAGAGGCTGTTTGGATAGTAGCCGACCCATTTTGCATCGGCGCCCTCGCCAACCTTCAGCCACCAATGATGCTCTCCTCCATCGTCTCTGACAAATGACAATGTAACGGAGTGCTGTTCACCGCCCATCGTACTGGTGGGCGAAAGTGTTCCAGCGATAACAACACTCGAATCAACCTGGACGAATGCACCACAAGCAAGATTGTAGCAGCCACCCGGGCCATAGGCGTCCGGCGTAAAATAGAGAAAAAGGTGTGAGTTGTCGTCGCCATACAGGTCTTTGTAGTGCTGCCAGCCGGTCTCGACCGTCTCCGTGTCGGCTCCACTTCCTCTCGCGACCCACAATTGCGCCAAAGAAAATTCCGAGTCTTTATCCGTTCGAGGAACCCAGAGGTTAAAGTCGGCGGATTCACCTTTGTTGTCGACCACCCTTTGTGCATGCGCATAAATGTGGTCTACGGTCTTCGTGGTCGTATCTCCCGGATACTTCTTGAAGAGGTCTTCCAGTTTTCGGCGTCGATACAAGGTCTCTATTTCCGGAATCAGTTTTGGAAACGAACCCTCGGGGCATATCCGCGCATTTCCGTTTTCATCCGGGGATCCATCCAGCCCAAAGTCAAAAACATGCCTCGAGTTGTCATGGACTACTTCCGCTTCATTTCTGCTTCTGGAGGGCGTGATTTCGGGGGCTCTTCGCAGGTTTTTCACATCCAGACCATGGGCCTTGATGGCACCCTGGGTCGTGATGTCTATGCAATAGATCTGCTCGTTGAACCTTGTGCGGAATTCATGCGTGAGTTCACCATCGCCGATAAACGCATCGTAGTAGGCGTTGATTCTTACAAACTCTTTAACAGAGTCGACCCGAAATCCCTCAACCGTCTTCTTGGCCTTTTCGTATTTGTTGCTCCAGGCCTCCATGGAGGATTTCTCGACGACTTTCGCCTCATCGACCGCATAGATGCCCTGAGCATGGACGTGAATCGAAAGAAGAGAGGCTATGACAGATAAAAAGATCAACCCACTAGCACGCATTGCAGATGCCTCCTGAATCCATAATAAAGAGACTATTCGTCTTTGACGTAGTGCAGGACCGTCAACTCACCACGGTCAAACCACATGCCCTCGCATTTATCGCACCAATCGAATTCTACGTTCCCGGCACCGCTCATGGCGAGCATGGGGTTGTTGTTGCAGCGCCGGCAAAAGGCCATATCGGTTTTGGGCGCCGCGGGTGCTTGCGATATCGACCCGGCGTCGATGATGTTGCCCATTTTTTTCAGCAAGACCTCGTCCAGTTCGCCCTTGTCCAGCCAGACTCCCTTGCATTGCTGGCAGCGATCAATCTTTAGACCCCGATAATCCTTCTCTATCATTTCCACTTTGCATCTTGGACAGAGCAATGTGCCCTCCTTTGGCTGAAGATTCGATTGTTTCTGATGCTGGTGATTCTAGTCAATGGCTGTCCCGCTTGCAAGCCACAAGCTGTTCATTGAACTCGACGGGCAGCGGGTGATAGCCTCGCTGTCATGAGCACGCGAATACAAGTCCTGCCCACAACACTCGTCGATCAGATCGCCGCCGGCGAGGTGGTGGAGCGGCCGGCATCGGTGGTCAAAGAACTCGTGGAAAACAGCTTGGATGCGGGGGCAACGCGGATCATCTGCCAGGTTGAAGAGGGGGGTAAGGGCCTGGTTCGGGTGACGGATGATGGGGAGGGCATGGCTCGGGAGGATCTGGCGCTTTGCGTTGTGCGACACGCGACAAGCAAGATTCGACAATTTGAGGACTTGCAGCGTATCGCTTCTTTGGGCTTTAGGGGAGAGGCCATGCCGAGCATCGCCGCCGTCTCCCGTTTCAGTATTTCGACCCGGCGGGCTGAGGATGAGATAGGCAGCCGTCTGATGATGGAGGGTGGATCAAGCCCCGTGATTGAAGAGGTCGGGGTGGCCGTGGGGACGACTGTTGAAGTGCGGGACTTGTTTTATAACGTGCCGGCTCGGCAGAAATTTCTTCGCACCCCGGCCACCGAGATGGGGCACATCAGTGCCTGGGTGACGCGCCTTGGCTTGATACGGCCCGATGTGCACCTGCGCCTGGAACACAACGGGCGCAAGATGATCGATGCTCCGGCCACGAAGGACTTGGGCCAACGGACCGCGGCTCTCTTGGGCAGGGAGGTTTTTGATCACCTCATGCCGGTCGAATATTCGGAAGATGGACTGCGCATCGTCGGCTTGTTGAGCGAGGCGGCCGGCGCTCGCTCAAACACTCGGGGTATCCACATTTTCGTCAACGGGCGCTATGTGCGCGATCGGCTATTGCAGTATGCCTTGATGGACGGATGTCGGACCATGCTGCCTCATGGACGTTTTCCGGTGGCGGTCCTGCATATGGAGATTTCGCCAGAGGAACTGGATGTCAACGTCCACCCCCAAAAGACCGAGGTGCGCTTCGCGGATGCCCGACGGGTACAAAGGGCGCTGCGCTTGGCGGTGGCGGGGGTCATGGCCAACTCACCATTCGACGGCATGGATCAAGACGTCCAACCCGCCCGCAGTTATACGCTGCATCCGAGCGGTCCGAGGAAGTCCTCGGTGCGCGAGGCCCTGGGCAGCTATATGGCGAAGACCACCGGGACTTATTCGCCCAAAAGCGGCTCTTTGTTTGTTCCGCCCGCCAAAGCATGGCCGGAGGCTCAAAGCGGCGCGGAAAAAATAGCGACCGATCGACCCCTGAGGGATTTGGCCATCGTGGCTCAACTCTGGCGCACGTATATTCTTTTGGCGGATCAAGATCGATTCGTGCTGATGGATCAGCACGCGGCCCATGAGCGCATTACTTTCGAGCGCCTCAGGCAAAACATGGAAAAGGGCGAGGTGCCTTCCCAACGGCTGCTGGTGCCTGTTCAGATGGAGGCGGATGCAGCCATGGAGGCGGTGGCGCTGGAGCAGCGTGAACGCCTTGTGGCCATGGGCTTTGAAATAGAGCCCTTTGGAGAACGGACCCTCTCCGTGAAGGCTTTGCCTGCTCTTCTGATCAGGTCGCCCGCCGTGGAGCTGGTGAGAGATGTTTTGGATGATCTTGCCGAATCCGATCGACAAGCCTCCTGGGAGGAGCGGCGCATCGATGTGCTCAGCCGGATGGCTTGCCATAGCTCGGTGCGTGCGGGCAAGGACATGGGAGAGGCCGAAATCCGTGCCCTGCTTGAACAAGTCGAGAAGATTGATTTTGGCACACGATGTCCCCATGGAAGGCCTGTGCTGCGCGCTTTCTCCAGGGGCGAGGTAGAGAATTGGTTCGAGAGGTCCTAGTTATCGAATCGCTACGGCCCTTGGTGGTGGTGGCGGGTGCCACGGCTTCCGGCAAGGGTGCCTTGGCCCGCGAGCTGGCCCTGCGCCTGGACGGCGAGATCGTCAGCGCTGATTCCAGAAAAATCTATCGGGGTTTGGACATCGGCACGGCCAAACCCTCAGCTCAGGATCAGGCGGCGATCCCACATCATCTGCTGGACTGTTGTGACCCTGGTGAGCGTTTCAGCGCCGCTGAGTTTGTGCAACGGGCCGATTCTGTTATTGCCGACATTGTTTCCCGGGGAAGGCTGCCCATCGTTTGCGGCGGCACGGGCCTATACATCCGCTCCTTGCTTCGCGGCATCATCGACACCCCGCCCAGGGATGATGCTTTGCGAGAAGAATTGTTTGAGAAAGAGAAGCAGCAGGCAGGTTACTTGCACCAACGATTGATCTGCCTTGATCCCAAGAGTGCCGCCCGCATTCCCGCCGGTGACAGCCTGCGACTGGTGAGGGCGCTTGAGGTTTTGGCGCTCAGCGGCAAAGCGATGTCGGATTTTCATGCCGAACATGCTCTGGCCGAGGAGCGCTACCGAAGCGTCCAGTTGATTCCGAATTGGGCCCCTGAGATCTTGCGCAAGAGGGTGGCGGACCGGGTTGAGCGCATGCTGCAAGCGGGATGGCTGGCCGAGGTCCGCAGGCTACGTTCCGAGGGCGCATCTTCCGCCCTGGATGTCGTGGGCTACAAACAACTGGCGGCCCATCTGGATGGAGCCCTGAGCCTCACAGAGGCTCGTGATGCCATCACGACCGCTCATTGGCGATACGCCAAGCAACAGTTGACCTGGTTCAAGGGTCAAAGCGACATGCGCTGGTTGCCGACGCCTGTGAACGTAGATGAGGTGGAGGCTGCGGTAGGTTTCTTTTTGAAAGAATCGGGGAATCAGCTTAGTTGAAATTGACTCCAGCCCGAATGAAGAATCCTTGGTAGGTGTCCGAGAACGTTCCACCCCCGTCGGCCTCCATCATGTATTGGGTCATGTCATATCCCAGACCCACATGGACCAAATCGATCAGGTCCACGTCGATGCCGGCCATCACCGAAAAACCCATGCCGGAGCCGTCCAGATCGCCTCCAGGACTCACCAGGAACAAGAAGCTGCCTGAGGCGAAAAAGCGGATCATCGGTGGCCAGAGGGTTAAATAAATATCCAGTCCGGCGTAGGGAGCCATGTAGCTGGCGTCCAGCACATCGACAGCGTCCGAATCGATGCTGCAGGAGGTGCCGCCGTAGCCCACCTTGAAGAGGATGGCGGGGGAGGTGGTCACGTCGAAAGCCAAGCGATACAGGAGCTCGCCGCGCCACTGCATCTGGCTCGCGCTCCAGTTTTCTTCGGCGTCCTGGTAGCCGTACTCAAGCCCCATGCCCATATCGAAAAATCCGCCGAAGCCGATATCCCGGACGACGGGCATGTCCAAGAAGGTCCCGAGGAACATGCGACCATCCACGCGCAAGCCGGGAAAGAGGCTGGCTTCGTGTCTTGGATTGAGCCCGGCCCGATGATGGAAGCTGGCCCCGACCGCCAGGAGGGCATCGTTAACCGAACCCTGCTTGCGTGGACTCGATTTGGCGGGCGCCTTGGCCTTAGTCGAGGCCTTCGATGTGACCTTCGGCGAGGCTTCGGTATTTTTGTCGGCCGGTTTTTCTTTGTCTCTGGCCCAGGCCGGCAGGAATTCATCCGACAGATTCTTGGCCGGCGGCGTATCTTTGTCTGGAGCGGCCGCGGCCGGTGGCGTTTCAACCGCAATGGGGGGCGGCTCAACTGGCGGTGCCTCGGCCGGGGTGACTTTGTCCATGATCAGAATGGCCAGCTCAGTTGCTTTGTTGCGAGGCAGTCTGCGTTTTCTAAGTCGATAAGCCTTCCTTAGCAAAATCGATCCATCAGCGCCCCGCAACGTGAAGTTCATGCGGTACCTGCGGCCCTTGCGTCGAACCGAGCCGATCAGCACACCGTCCAAATTCAGTGCTTTGGCCAGGCGCTTGACCGACCTGGCCTTCAAAGATCGGGACCGCCTGATGCGCATGCGCTTGGCTTTTCTGTAGTAGGTCTTGGATGAGACCATCTTGGCGCCCTGTTTCTTGATCTCCTGGGCGATTACTTTCCAGGCACGCGACGCCAGGCGTTTGGCCCCCTTGCCTCGGGATGAGAATTTTGGCACAACCAAAGTCTGTGCCGTCGAGCAGGGTACGACTGCGAGACCCCCAAGAAAGAAAAACAAGACGGCGGCAAGTGAGGCCAGGCGCGCATGGTCGCGTCCGGTTTTTGGGTGCATGGTCGTCCTCCAGGATTGCAATCAGTGTGAGGCTGACATTATCATCAAGGCAACTCTAAGGTGTCAAGGATGGTGAACGATTATGGCAGAGAACGAACAAGCACAGTCATGGTTTCGAGTCGCCGTAGTGGGATGTGGCCAGATGGGCATAAGCATTGCCAGCCTGTTGCGGGCCCATGGGGTCGCGGAGGAGATCGTCGGGACCGACAAGAGCGAGATGAATTTGGAAATGGCACGACGGATGGGTTGCCTTGACAGGACCGAGGCCAAATTGGATCGGGCTGTGATAGGGGCCACCGTCATCGTCTTGGCCTTGCCCCTGGATGAGGTCTTCTCCGCCATGCAAGCACTCGGACCCGACGTTCGACCCGGTACGCTGATTACCTGCACCGCGGGGACCACGGCCAGGCTGCATGCGCAACTCGTCCGCCATGTGCGATCTGCCGAGAATTTTGTTCCAGCCTATCCTCTGATCTGGTCTGCCGGTGCTGGACCAGGGACGGCGTCGGC
>JAUVAM010000329.1 GCA_030591745.1 Deltaproteobacteria bacterium | reverse complement strand
GGCTGGAAAACCAACTTGACCGAACCCGCGGCCGGCGGCTCCTCCACCAGGGCCGAGGCCGCGCCCAGGAGAATGGCCATGTGCGCATCGTGTCCGCAGGCATGCATGCAGCCTGCTTTTTGGGAGCGGTATTCCACGTCCTTTTCATCCGTGACGGGCAGGCCATCCATGTCGGCTCGAAGCATGATACAGGGCCCAGCGGCCGCCCCGCGGATGAGTCCAACAACCCCCGTACCCCCCAAGGGCTTGGCTTCAATGCCCAGGCGCTCAAGCCATTCCAAAAGAACCTTCTGGCTTCGCGTTTCCTCGCCGGCCAGTTCCGGATGCTGATGAAAGTCTCGACGGATCGCCACCAACTCGTTCCTGCTCAGCATGCTCATGCTCCCTCGCCGCCTCGATTTGAAGCGGACCAAGGCTCGGCTCGCGCTTCGAACCAGGTCATCATTTCTTTGTGGACCATGTCCACGGCCGCGTCTCCCAAAAGAATGTCCCCGTGGGCGAAGTCCACGTCGTCGCCGGCGTCATCGCCCAAGAGCCTGAGCTGCTTGTCGTCGTTTTGTAGCCATTGATAAACCGGCGCCACCGAATCCGGCGGGGCGATGGGGTCCTTCTGTCCGCCCAAAATCAACACGGGGCAACGCACTTGATCGATGGCCGCCCGGTAGTCGTCCTGCCCGTCTCGAGAGCTGAAGGCCTCGCCATGGGCCCAACCTAAGAATTGACGCATGAGCCCCGACGAGGTGTTTTCAGACAAATTGACCACGGCCCGTCGGGTACGGGCCGCGGACATGCCCGAGCCGGACTGAATGAAGATGCGCGTGAAGGGCCCCAGCCACAAGCCTGCAAAGGGCGCGAAAAATCGGCCCAGCGCCCTGAAGTAAATGGCCGGCAAAAAACAAAAGAAACGCAACAACCAAGACAAGCGCCGGGCCAACTTGAGCTCGTCCAGTTTGAACGGAGAAGCAACGAGCACCAGGGCCTTGGGGCCCTCCTTTTCGGCTCGCTGTCCGGCATGCACCAGCGCCAGCATGCCGCCCATGCTGTGCCCCATCACCAAGGGGCTCGCCCCCTGGGTCTGCGTAGCCAAGTGCTGCATGGCCGCGGGCAGATCAAAACGAAGATGTTCGTCGAATCCAAAACCCCAGTGGCGGCCTGCAAAGAGGTTGGGTCGGTCGGACATACCCGCGCCTCGTAGTTCAAGGCACCAGGTATCAAAACCTCGCCCCGCCATGGAGCGAGCCAAAGAGATCTCATCGTCCAGATCGAAATTGTATCGATTGGCACCCACGCCGTGTACAAGAAGCACCGGGTTTTTGTACTTGCGAAGCTTGGGTCGATAGCGGTGCAGGGCCAAGATCCAACCGTCCTCGGTCGACACGCGATGAATTTCGTCGCCCGTTCGATTCAGACCGAAGATCCGGGTCCAAAGAGCGGTCAAGGCCCGAAAGAAAGCCAGCACCACCGCAATCCAAAGGATAATCATCAAGCCTGTGTTCAAAACGACCTCAGGAATCCCGCGCCGAAAGCGCATTCAATAGCTTGTGGTGAATGTCGCCAAAAGCGCCGTTGGACATGACCAGGATCACGGCCCCGGCGGGTAGTTCGGGCGTAAGTTCCGCCACCACCTGATCCGCATCAGCCATGAGCATGGCATCCAGTCCGCGACCACGCAAATCCGCAACCAGGCTTTGCGAGTCGAAACGCTCGGCCTCAGGAATTTGCTCCACACCGAAGGGCGGCACGATGATCACACGATCCGCCCCTTCGAAGCTTTCCGGATAGCGATCCTGAAAAAAAGCGCGGCGACTGGTGTTGGTGCGAGGCTCGAAAACAGCCACCAATTTGCGTCCAACGAATCGCTCCCGAGCCGCCCGAACCGTCTCGGCTACCTCGGTCGGGTGATGGGCAAAATCGTCCACCACCGTCACCCCGCCCACCTCTCCACGGACTTGCATGCGTCGGGCCACGCCCTTGAAATTCTTTAGGAGCGCCTCGAATCCCGCCGGCGCCAAACCCAAAAACTCCCCCACCAACATACAGGCCAGTGCATTGGATACATTGTGGCGGCCCGACAAGGGCACCCAAATGTCTTCCCCCTCAAAGGCAAAGCGCATGCCGTCGCTCTCCGCCTTGAGCCCCGTGACGCACCGGTCGGCCTTGGGGCCCAGGCCGTAGCGCAGCACCGGACAGCGGGCGCGCTCGGCCACCCGCATCACCTCGGCGTCGTCCGCGCAGGCAATGAGCAAACCGGTCTCCGGGATCATGTCGACCAGGCCCTCGAAGGCTGCTCGGTAAGCCTCCATGTCGTCATAAATGTCTGCGTGATCGAACTCCAAACTGGTCAACACCACCACCTCGGGACGGTAGTGGACGAACTTGGGGCGCTTGTCGAAATAGGCCGAATCGTACTCATCACCCTCCACAACGAAGTCCTCGCCCGTACCCAGGCGAAAACTCTTGTCGAAGTTCAGACTCACGCCGCCCACCAAAAAGGAGGGGTCCCTCCCCGCCTCGATCAGCATGTACGCAATGAGACTTGCGGTCGTGGTCTTGCCATGGGTGCCGGCCACCATGATGGAACGCTTGCCCTGGATGAACAATTCGCTCAAGGTCTGCGGAAAACTCATGACCTTCAGGCCTCGCGCTTCGGCTTCCACCGCCTCCGGGTTGTCCTTTCGACATGCGTTGCCTACGATGACCAAGTCCGTGTCCGAGGCGATATGTGCCGGATCAAAGCCCTCCACCGTGGGAATTCCCCACCGCTTCAGGGCATCGGACATGGGGGGATAGAACGCCTTATCCGAGCCCCGCACTTCATGCCCCGCCGATTTCAATATGCCTGCCAATGAACCCATGCCCGTACCGCAGATGGCCACCATGTGTATTTTCATTTTGTGCATGTCTCAATCACCAAGTCGTGTAAACCCGGCCTGAAGGTTTTTATTTTTTCGTTCTCCCGACTGGGGTGCACCCGATTGCTCAGGAGGATGATCATGCGCTCGGCTTCCGGATCGATCCACAAAGAAGTGCCCGTGAAGCCCAGATGCCCCACGGTCTTTGGGCCCATCTTCGAGCCCGCCTGCGAGTCCTTGAGGGCGGGCCTGTCAAACCCAAGAGTCCGAGTCGAGCCCTGTTGCAAGGAGGGCTTCCAAAACAGACGCAGCAGCTCGGGCGGCCAGGCCGTGCCTCTCCCTTGCCAGGCCTCCAGCCAGCTCTGGGCCAAGGCCGACACGCCTTCGGCTGTGCCAAAAAGACCGGCATGTCCGCTGACCCCGCCCATGGCGTAAGTGTTGTCGTCATGCACTTCGCCCACGAGGGTTCGTTCTCGCCATGGGCAACATTCGGTCGCGGCAAAGACCCGCTTGCCACGTCGGCGTCGAGCCTCACTCGGACTTTTTAGATCAATGAAGAAGAGATCGGGGATGTTCAAGCGCATGCGAATGCGAGAATCAAACAATCGATCACAGCTTTGGCCCGTGACTTTTTCTAAGATCCAGTCCAGGAGGATGAAGCCCAGATCCGAATATTCAACCGCCGAGCCCGGATCCCTCACGGGCCTTTCCGCCAAGACCATGTCCCTGATCATGTCGCGACCCCTGGCTGTCGCCAGCATATTACCGCCGGCCGCGGCCGCGACTTCCTCGAAAAAGGGCCTCCAGGCAATCAGCCCGGAGCGATGCTCCAACAAATGGCTCAGGGTCACTCGCTCATCGACGAAGCCCGGCAAAAAACGCTGCACCGGCGCATCCAGAGCAATGCGTCCCCGGGACAAGACGTCCATCATCAAGGCCGAGGTGGACAGCACCTTGGTCAAGGAAGCCAGATCGAAACAAGTATCGAGGGTAACATCCGGCCCGGGCTTGTCCGTGCGCAACTTGCCATGGGCCGAAGCATGCACGCACTGCCCGGCCTCCTGCACCCAAAGCACGGCCCCGGGAAAAACCCCGGCGGCCACGGCCTCGTCCATGGCCTGAACAAGGTCCAAAAACGCTACGCGCTTCATCGCGTCGCGTCCTCCAGCAGACGAAGCGTTCTCGCCTTTGCGTTCAACTCGGCCGAAACACCCACAGGCCAGGCCACGTTCTTTCCGGCGTGCCCAAAAGCCGCGCCGCTCACACATGGCAGGCCGAGTTCGACGGCCAGACTCTCCATCAGGGCCCGGACCCCATGTCGCGATCGCCCGGCGGGCAAACAGCGAACCCACTGACCCAAGACCAATCCTTTGAGCCCCCTGAAAACCCCGGCTTGCAGCAACTGAGTCCATGCCCGGTCCAGCCGATAAGTCGGCTCGCCCACGTCTTCCAGCATGAGGATACCCCCACGGAAATTCGGCTGGTACGGCGTGCCCACAAGCGAGGCCAACATGGATAAATTGCCGCCAACAAGCCGTCCTCGAATCTTGCCTGGCAAGACACAACGGCCGGCGCCGAGAGGCAGCTCTTGTCCCTCCACCTCGCCCGCCAAAATATCCGCAAGCCAGCGCAGCTGGGTTTTCGGCAACTCAGCAAGCTGGGTCAATACAGGCCCGTGCAAACCAACAATCTTGGCCGCTTGCCAACGGGCCAAGTGCAAAGCCGTGATATCGGAAAACCCGACAAGCCACTTGGGCTGGCCCTTCACCCGGGCGAGCTTCGCTATCGGCAACAAGCGCGCCGAGCCGTAGCCACCACGAACGGCCCAAACCGCCCGGCTTTCTTTTTCGCGCAAGGCTTCCAGCAAAAGTTCTGCCCGGGCCTCATCCGAATTCGCAAGGTAACGCCGACCCCCGGAAGACAACATGCGCCCTTCGTCCAGCAAGGGCACATAACCCATTTGCTCCAAGACCTTCATACCCGCCCGCATGCGCTTTTTGTCGTAAGGGCTGGCCGGGGCGACAAGACGCACCGCATCACCGGGTCTAAGAGCCTGAGGAAATTGAATGGATTCGCGTCGGGCCATGGACGGCATCTTACCGGGCCAAGCCCACGGCGGCAAGAACCCGGAGCTATCCCGCTACCGGCTCGAAGCGTTCGGCCAAAAGACCGTGGCGGAGGCCGCGGGCCGAGACCGTGAAGCTGTCGGCACCCAGGCGTCGCATCAGGCCGTATATGACGGCGACTCCGCCCAGGATGACGTCTGCCCGGGCCGGGTCCAGGCCGATGATTGCTTTTCGCTCGAGCAGGTTGGCCGCGCGGAATCGTTCCATTTGGGCTGCCACCTGGCTGCGGCTCAGCGACAAGCCTTGCACCCGGCTTGCGTCGTATTCTTCCAGGCCCAAGTCCACCGCGGCCATGGAAGTCACGGTGCCGCCGGCACCCAGAAGCGAGTCGTAGGCTT
>JAUVAM010000266.1 GCA_030591745.1 Deltaproteobacteria bacterium | reverse complement strand
TTGGAGATGACCCTGAAAGAGCTGAAGGAGAAAGGCGTGGAGGCACCCGAGGCCTTCGGCCATATCGAAGCCCTCATTGAGCGCAAGCGCCAGTGGGGCGTGACCGATCAGACAAAATAAGTCCTGGGGCCTAGCTTGCCTCCGGGCTCGTCGTCGCCTAATTCCTGTTTGCTATTTTTGTCTTGAGAAGGTCTGCAGACCAGGACCACGTCTCCGCCTTTGATTTCGGCTTCTTTCAAGGCCCGCATGGAGGCCTTGATCATGCTGCCGAAGGTAGGGGATTCCTCGTTTTCGGTAGAGGCCACCGAGATCGATACGCTGAGTTTCAAATTGGCGAGGCTCTTGGGCGGCTTGAAGCCGACGATTTGATCGCGAATGCGGTCGGCCACGATGGCCGCGCCGTCTAAGGCGGTGTGGGGCAAGACGATCAGGATTTTTTCTTCGGCAAAAAGCAAGGGGATGTCGATGTCCCGGATGACGGCGGTGACCGCACGGTGACTGAGGCTGTACATGGCCTTGCGCTGGGCCATGGTCAGATAACCCGAGACCTGGTGGAAATTGTCGAAGGCCATCAAAAGGATGCTCAGGGGATATTCGTAGCGCTTGGCTTTTTTGACCTCAAGAACGATGACTTCACGGAAAAGGACGAAGCGATAAAAACCCGTGCTGGGATCGATCATGTTCTTCTGTCGCATGCCCTCGCGCAGGGATTTGTTTTCATCTTCCAAATGCTTGATGCGGTTGTTGAGCTCGGCGATGCGGTTGAGTAGTTGGGTCAAGTTGATGAGTTGATCCGCATTGACCGGCCGGGTCAGCACGGCGTCGGCTCCACTTTCAACTCGAAGCTTTTCGGGATCCACGCCGGGCTTTTTGTCCACAAGCAGCACAAAGGGCACGGCGTGGACGAATTCGTGAACGTAGTCGCAGAGTTCCAAGGAGCTGTGGCCTCGCACGGAGGAATCGCAGAGGATCAAATCAGGATCCTCGGTTTCGAGGAGATGCAGGGCTTCATTGCCGTCTTTGGCCATCAGGGGAATGGCCCGGAGTTTCTTCAGGCCTGTGGCTGCCTCTTTCAGGCGTTGGGAAACTGGGTCCACAAGCAGAATGCGTTTGTCGATCATGCCCTTTTGCCCCTTTTGGGGTAGTTTAGCACAGTTGGTCCCATCGCCAAAGGTTGACTTTTAGGTCGTGCTTTTCGCTTGCTCGGCCTTGTTAATCTCACTATAAAGAGACAACTAAAGTCCAATAAAGTCCAAGGAGGACACCAACATGATGATTTTGCGTAGTATTTGTTTTGTCACCGCCGCCCTGCTTTTTGCCTCGCCTGCTCTTGCGGAAAAGACCTGGCACGTGTCCAAGACCACGGGCAAGAACAAAAACGACGGCAGCAAAGATAAGCCCTTGAAAAACATAGACAAGGCGGTCAAGAAAGCCAAAGCTGGCGACACCATTTTGGTGGCCGAGGGTGTTTACTCGGGCACTTTCAATATCGGCTATGTAGAGTTTAAGGTGCCGGTCAAGCTCTATGGTGGCTACGCCACGGATTTCTCGAGCCGCGATCCGATCGCGCATCCGACCGTATTTCAGCCTGACAACAAAAGCGGTGCCAAGTCCCGAAAAGCCCTGTTCCAATGGAAGAGCGGCTCCAAGACCCAGGGCGTCGTGATCGACGGTTTTGTCTTCGACATGGGCATGCGTAATGCTTATTCCACCAAAAAGGGCAAGCCCGACGGCGTCGAGACCGGCATGTTGTTGCTGCCCCCGGCCAAAGAGCCCGGCCAAAAGGCCACGGTGACCGAGCCCTGTGTCTCATTCCGCTCGGGCTCCAAAGGCGGCGACATCACCATCAGCAACAACGTCTTCGCCAATTGCGCAAGCTTCGGTGTGCAGGCTGCTTTTCGGAAGGGCTACGTCAAAGTCACCAACAACGTCTTTGTCTCAAACCGGATGGCCGCCATCGAGGTTTTCGGCACCTGCCCGCGCCCCAGCGGCAAGCCCAAGGCTCAGAGCAAATGCGGCCAGGTGGAATACGGCAACAACACCATCTTGTTCACCTGGAGTCGCTTGAAGGACTTTTTGGACATGGGCTACGGCACGCGGATGATGACTCAGGCCGAGTACAACGTCCACCACAACATCATCGGTGCCTCCATTCTGAGCGGTGTGGATCACAGTCGCTTCACCCCGGTTGACTGGATCAAGCTCGACAACAATGTTTTCTTCGCCAACAAGCAATCCGCCTTGCACTTCGTGCCGGAAAGCAACACCACGCTCAACTTGACCCCGGATCAGTTCGACGATTTGGAGTACGCAAGCGTAACCGGCAACAAGTTCGAGATCCCCAAGACCCTGGTCTTGGACAAGAAATACTTGGCCGGCTTTTTGGCGGCGCGTTACAGCGAAAAAGCTGACTACAATCCCGACAGCCCCGCCAACCAGATGCGTTCGCTTTACGGACTCAACAAGCAAGGCAAGCTGAAGACCAAGGTCAGCATGTACGCCAATCGCTACCCCTGGAAAGAAGCGATCAAACTCTTCGGCGCCGTCTCTGGCGTCGGCGCACAAAAACCCGCCAAAAAATAATATCTCTTCACCAACCCAGGGCGATGCCCTGGGCTATGTTATGCCGCCCCTTCAGGGCTCTTGTGAGCGAAGATCGAGGCGGGACTCCCATAGAAGTTAAGCACCCTTGGGGTTGACCTTTTTGAGTCTCTTTTGAGAGACTCGCTGGCATGCATATTTCTCCTTATCGTTTTGTGCCCGGCTTGCTGCTGGGTGGTCTTTTTTTGCTCACGCCCGCCGCTGCCTGGGCGAGCAACCAGGGCGGTGTTGGGGCGCTGCTCTTTTTGCTGCTGATCTTCGGTACGCCGGTGGTTATAGGTGGCCTGGCGTTTATCTTGATGATTGTGCTGACCGTCGTCGAGCCGAGCGAGGCCCCGCGGAGAGCTGTGCGTGCCGCGACCCTGACGGTTTTGATTTCCTGTGGCTTTGTGCTTTTGGTCTCTTCGGTGGGCTCCTGGATGACCGATGGGTTCTCGGGGGAGGTTTGGATGTCCTTGCCGCCGGTGATGGCGGTGACCGGACTCATCATCGCTTTTCCGCATCTTTCAGGACGCTTGGTCGGGCGGCCCTGGGTCGTGCTGCGAATCGTTGCTTGGGGTTTGCCCCTGTTCGCCGTTGCCGGTATTTTGTTTGCGGGACTTGTCGACGTAGCGGCAGACAGCGCGCGTGATGAGAACTTAATACAGCGCATCGATGGTCATTCTTACGGCACCGACGCTGTCAGCTACTTAGACGATGGCGAGCTTATTTTTGCCGTCGGCCATGGCTGGGAGGGAGAGAGGCATTTGCTGGGCTATACAAGGCAGCAGGGGAAATGGAAATGGAAAAGGGAAGCTCCCTTTTTTGAGTTAAAAAGACAAGTCGAGTCGGCCACGGTGGACGCCGCGCACAAACGCGCCCTGGTCGCCACGGGCGTTGAGGTTTGGCTTGTCGATTTGGAAGATGCTGATCGTTCGCGTCTTTTGCCGAAGTCGAGTGGGGTCTTTTCGTCCGTGGCCCTGGGGGATGGCGCGCGCCTGGGTGCAGCGGGCGGAAATGGCGAGATCAGGATCTGGTCGCTGGACGATGGCCTTCAGATTCACGAGTTTAAGCCCCTTGAACAGGCTATCTACGCGCTTGTTTTCGGCCGCGATGCAAAGACGATCATCGCTGCCTCCGCGGGTGGAAAACTTGTTGTGATAAATCTGGCGAGCGGCGAGACCTCTTGTGTCATCGAGGGCGTCAAGGCCGATGTGTTTTTCCTCGATGCCGACGGCAAAACCCTGCTGACCGGCAGCAACTACGAGCCCGAAATTCGGCGCTGGGACTTGGAGAAGTGCGCCGCCGACGGCCTCTTCGCCACCCACAGCGCGCACACGACCGCCTTCACGCTTTCCCCCGACGGGACAGAGCTCGCGGTGGGCGATAATCTTTCCCGCGTGTTTCTCTACCCCTATCCGGGGGGTGGCAACACAGATCGAATCCTCGTGGGCACGGTTGCCATCAAGGAGAACCTCTACGGCAGCGACGCCGTGACGTCGATTTCCTTCCGACCCGGCGGCAGCGAGGTCCTTGCGGGCTCCAAATGCAACACATGGACCATGGCCGTGTTCCGTTTGCCCCCTCGACGGCCTGACGAACCTTGAATCACCAAATCGTTTGAGGCAGTATTCACTTGGAGGTAGCTGTGAAGAAATTTGAGCCCATCAGGCTGACCACCGCGGTCGACGCGGCCGGGTGAGCGGCCAAACTCGGGCCAGGGGACCTGGCCCGTGCACTCTGCGGTCTTCGTCCGCCCACCAGCGACAAGCTTTTGGTGGGCATGGACAAAGGCGACGACGCAGGGGTGTATCTGCTGAACGAGGAACAAGCGCTCATTCAGACCTTGGATTTTTTTACGCCCATCGTGGATGACCCCGAGACCTTTGGTCGCATCGCGGCGGCCAATGCCTTGAGTGACGTTTACGCCATGGGCGGCGAGCCGCTCTGTGCCATGAACATCGTTTGTTTTCCGGTTAAGAAGATGGACATGGAGATTCTGCAAGGTGTCTTGCGTGGCGGCATGGACAAGTTGAAGGAAGCCGGCTGTGTTTTGGCCGGTGGTCACAGCGTGGAAGACAACCAGTTCATGTATGGCTTGTCGGTCTCGGGCCTGGTGCATCCCAAAAAACTTTGGACTAATCAAGGTGCTCTTCCCGGCGATGCGCTGGTTTTGAGCAAGCGCCTGGGTACGGGCATCGTATCCACGGCGATCAAGGCGGGCAGGGCGGACCAGGCGGCGGTGGAGGAGATCATCGCTTCCATGGAGGCTTTGAATCGGGCGACGGCGATTCGGGCGCAAGGCATGGCCTTGGATGTACACGCTTGCACGGACGTGACCGGATTCGGTCTTTTGGGTCACATGGACGAGATGCTAAGCGAGGGCATTGGCTTTGAGGTGGATTCCGCCGAGGTGCCGATTTTTGAAAAGGCCATGGAGTATGCAGCCATGGGTCTTTTGCCTGGCGGCTTGCACCGCAACCGCAAACATGTGGAAGACAAACTCCAGCTGGCTGAGGATCTGGCGCCCGAGCGCTTGGATCTGCTCTGCGATGCGCAGACTTCCGGGGGCCTGCTTTTGGCCTTGCCGCCGAAGCAAGCAGAAGATCTGGTCCAGGCTCTGCGAGAAGAAGATGGCCTGCCGGCTGCTGTCATCGGCCGCGTAAATAGTCAATCTGCAACAATTACCATTCGTTAGATGAGAACAGGGGGCCCTGAGCTAGAAGGATTTCTTTGTTCCAATATAACGGATTGACTAGTCCGTCTGTTTTGTGTATGTTGGGACCCAGGAGGCGCATTTTGGCTGAGAGCAAACAAGAAGAACGCAAGCGAGCGACCCGCAGAAAATTGCTGGAAGCAGCAAGCCGGGTATTTGTGGAGCGGGGCTATCATGCACCTTTGATAGCGGACATGGTGGCCGAGGCCGGCGTGGGGCAGGGGACATTTTATCGCTACTTCGATTCCAAGCGGCAGGTCATCGAAATTTTGCTCGACGAGATCGCAGGCGGGCTTTTGTCGCAATTTGTCGAGATGAGCGAGAGCCTGCCGGATTCGGCCGAGGCCTATCGGCGGGCCTCCGAACAGGCGATCTTGCGGGTGGCGGAAGTCATGGATACGCAGCAAGAGCTTTGTTCCATGTTTCTGAGGGAGGGGCCCAGCGTCGATTTCGCATTCGCGGAGAAATTGGACGGCATCCTGGCGCGCTTTGCGGAGCTTGCTCGGTTTTTCTTGGACCACGCAATCACAAATGGTTTTGCCCGGCCATGCAGGTCGGATGTGGTTTCTCAAGCCCTGGTCGGCATGGCCCTCGGACTTTTTGAATCGCGTAGACGGGGTTTGTTTTCGGATCTAGATGCGTCGGCCCTGGTGGCTGAAGGTGTGGCGTTAATTTTCCAGGGCATCGGCCCTGAAACCGTGGAGGATTGAGCGATGAAAGACAAAAGAGTTTTGATAACCGGAGGGGCGGCGGGCATTGGTCTGTGTCTGGCTCGTGAGTTCGCGATGGCTGGCTCGCGCCTGGTGATCACCGACATCAACGATGTGGCGCTTGAGAAAGCCAAGG
>JAUVAM010000154.1 GCA_030591745.1 Deltaproteobacteria bacterium | reverse complement strand
GTTATCATCCGTTTCATAATTGCCACCTCTCCTGGTTCGAGCGCATCAAAAAGCGCGTTGTTTGCTGCCGACCTCAACCCAACAGAGCCCTGTTGTCCGCGATGGGTATACATCAATGTTCGTGACGGACCTTGCGCGCTTTCTGCATGGCCTCAAGCTGCTTCCATTGCTCGTGGGTCATCAGAGCCCGGATGTCCAGCATCAACCCAAGCCGGTTCTTCTTCTTTTGCACCTCAAACATTTCCACCCGATCAATGAGCGCAAAAATGCCCTTCTTGTCGGGCTCGCTCGCTTCGAATGCTTGCTCCAACTCCAGTCGGGCCTGGTCGAGTTGATGGCGGATCTCAATCATCTCCCGCTCGGCGGAAAAATGAAGCTTTTCAATTTCGTCCATCTGCGCATCACTCAAGGCCAGTTGGCTCAAGACTCTCTGCATCATGTGATGGGGACCGCCGGCCTGAACCTGCCATGCGGCCAACAAACCAACCGCAAAACCAATCACCCAAGGAATCTTCCTCATGCTCATCACCTCATCTTCCCGCCACTACAGCCAACGGTCCTCTAATACGTCCTGAAGGGCTTGATAGCCCGTGGGCAAACAAGCATCCAAATCCGTGTCCATGTCGTCATCCGTCCAAGCGGCCAATCCATCCTGCCCTTCGCTCAGCAGCAAGCCGCCCAGCACGGCCTCATCCTCGCTGTCGCCCGCCGCGATGGCATCCACGTCATCCATCAAGACAAAAAACCGCTCTCCGGCCTGAGCGACATCCGGCTGGCCGGAGAACATCAAAAAAGCCCCGGCCGCAATCAGGCACACCAAACCCGCAACCATCGCAGTCCAAACCAGGCGCAAAGGGCGCGTCGGACGAGCCTCGGCATGCCGCCGTACCGCCGCCATCAAGCGAGCCCCCGAATCCGCATTCAAGTCCTCAACCTGACGCAAGCGCTGACCCATATTCTCTAACAAGCCGTGGGCCTCGGCCAGCTCACGACAAGCAGCACAGTCATCCAGATGCCGGGTCTGCTCCGCGGACAAGGCTTCGTCGGAGGTCAAACAGGCCTGCAGGCTCTCGCAATATGAATTTTTCATGGCTCACCTTCCCATTTCATGTCCTTGGGCCAAGCCGCCCGAACTTGCTTCAAGGCCCGAACCAGATGGGTCTTCACCGTGCCCGGACCGATCTCCAAAACCTCGGCGATTTCCGCCACCGGCATGCCCTCGAAATAGCGCATGACCAGGGTCGCTCTTTGCCGATCCGGCAGCTTTTCCATCGCTTTTTGTAAAACAAGCATCTGCTGCTGCATACCAGCCAAAGAATCAGGCAACTGAGCCCGCCCGAGCCCCAGACCCGGCGGCGGTGCATCACTGCCTCGAAACCAACCGGCCACCTTGTTTTTGAGCTTACGGCGACGGAGTTTCTTAAAACCCTCCCGGGTCACGATGCGCCAAACCCAGGTCTTCATGGAGCTTTCTCCGCGAAATGTTTGCAGAGCCTTGTAGGCATTGACCAAGGCATCCTGCAAGAGGTCGTCGGCCTCGTCCGCGTCCCCCAGGAGCCTCCGAGCCAGACGTCGCAGGCTTGCGCCCTCGGTCACAACCAGGCGCTCGAAGTCTCGAAGCCGAGCATCCAGGTCCGTCGTCACCGATGCGTCAACGAGCCGGTTCATGGTTTCTTGTGCTCCATCGCAGCCCACGCAATCTCTCCCTCGTCGCCGAAGAAAGTCGATCCATAGACCCGCGAAGCGCCTGGATGGAATACATCAATAAGTAACATCTTGAATTCAAAGGACTACTTGGGGTCTTTCTTGGGGTCTTTCTTGGTGGCCTTCTTGGTGGCCTTCTTGGTGGCCTTCTTGGTGGCCTTCTTGGTGGCCTTCTTGGCACCCGTCGGCTTGTAGCCGAACTCATGGGTGAGTTCGCGAACCACCTTTACGTAATGATGGGCTGGGTTGTAGCGCCAGATGGCCTTGTAGTTGGCCTGTCCACGCTTGATGGCGGCCCCCATCTTCCAGCCCTTGCCCTTCAGGTAATTGGCGGCCGAAGCCAGAGCGTCGGGCCATTGGTCCAGATTGATCCGGCCATCCCCGTCCCAGTCCCGCCCATAACGCAAAATGCTGGAGGGCATGAATTGCACCAGGCCCACGGCCCCGGCGTAGGAACCTTTCACCGCCATGGGATCGTCCTTGAAAACCTTCAGCAAAGCTCGCAGCTCCTCGGTGGCCCAACGAGCTCGTCGCTTCATGCGCAGGGCCTGGGTGGCCAGGGCGTTGAGCACGAAGAAATCACCCGTATGGACGCCGAATCGAGTTTCGGTGGCGATGATGCCAGCCAGTACCTGCCGGTCCACCCGATACTTCTTTTCAACCAGGGCCAAAATTTCCTTTTTTTCCTCCAAGAATTTCTTGCCACCAGCCAAGACCTTGGGCTTGAGGAAGATGCCCCGATAGCGTTCATAGGTCATCACTTTTTCGGCGGGCCTTGCGAATTTCTCCAGCACCGTCTTGTTGATGGCCGCTCGCGGATCCCCGAAAGCCGTTCTCAGCAGATCCATCCCGACTTTCTTGGCGCGCAGCTTCCCCAAGAGTGCCCGCAAGGCCGCCCGTTCCTCGGCCTTGGCCAAGGTGAACAAACCAGCGCCTTGTCCGGCCCCCGGCGTGAAAGAACCGTCCTTGGCGATGGCGGGCATGGTGTAGGGAAAATCTTTTTTGGACAAACGACGCATGTCGGCGATGCCGCCTGCCTTGGGGTCCGGCTTGGCACCGCCCGGCTTGGTCTGCCAGGTGGCATGCATTTGCCCATCCACCAAAGCCCCCGTCGTCGGATCCAAACGAACCTGCAGCACCACCGCCCGGCCCAAAGCCCCTCGCAAAGTGAATCGGCCATAGGTGCAAAAATTCCCCAGGCTGTAGGCGATGAGGCGACCGCGGTAAACCTCCATGCCGCGCAGAACATGGGGCCCATGCCCCAAAACCAGATCCGCCCCGGCGTCGACCACCGAATGGGTGAACTGGATCAAATGCCCGCGGGGTTCCCGGCCCAAATACTCCATTTTGTCGGGCACTCGGACGGCCCGGCTGCCCTCGTCGCCGCCATGGAAGGACACGATGACCAGATCATGATCCGCGTCCAATTTCTTGACCGCTTCGACCGCCGCGGGGATATCCAATAAGTTGTAGGAGTGACCCGCCGTGGTAAAAGCCAGCAGGCCCACCTTCTTGCCGCGCACGGTCAGACTGGCCACGTCCCCCACCGCGCCGGAGTGAGCAATGCCCGCTTTGTCCAAGGCGTCCACCGTGCTCTTACGCCCGGCAGCACCAAAATCCAAAGCGTGGTTGTTGGCCAGGCTCAAGACATGAAAACCGGCATCCTTCAAATGGGACACATAAGACGTGGGCGTTCGGAAAGCATAACAATTGCCCGACTTGCCGCACTTTTTGGTCTCCCCAGCATCAGCCAGAGGCCCCTCCAGATTGCCGAAAACCACGTCACCTTTCAGCCAATGGGCCACCGGAGCCAGAAGACTCTTTCCACCATCCGCGGGCAGGTACTTTTCAGAAGGAAAAGCCGTACCCATGTTGATGTCGCCCACCGCCGTCAGCAACAGGGGTTTTTCGGGACTTTGGGCTCGAACCGATTGTCCCACACAGAGAAAAAACGAGATTGTCAGCAGAAAGCTACGGGTGTTCATTCACTCCCCTCAGCAAATGCGGCCTTCAAGGCGGCCATGGGCTCAATGTCTCCATAGCGTCTGACGAGACGCCGATAGCGCTGTTCATCCAGACCGAAAGATTCCCGCAAGGCCTGTTCTTGGGCCTGCAGGTCCAAATCTTCCAAGGTGGCCAATTTTTCGACCAGTTCTTTCTGCAAAGACTTGTCTACTTCTTCCACAATGTCCAAATCCACCAGGTATTTTTCCCGGGTCAAAGCCAAATCCAGTCGTTCCAAAAAGGTGCTCTGCTCCATGATGGTCTCACGAAAACCATTCCGGATACGCTCCACTTCGTCATCCATCTTCAGGTCCGCGATGCGGACCCGAAGTTGATCAAAGGGAAGCTTCATCTTCTGGGCAGCCTTGACCAACGAGCCCCGCTGCTTGCTCAGATTCCGGCAGAGAATCTCCCCCTCCCGTTCTCGCAGGATTTCGCCAAGTTTGTGATAGTGGACAGCCCGCAGCACATCCTCTTCTTCCAGGGGCACGCCAGGCAGACCCTCAAAATGCTCATTGAGGCGCTGCACCAAATCCGAGCGATCAAACTTGATCTGGTTGACATACCCACTGATGACCTTGCGTCCCCGATCTTCATAGAGCATGGCGAATACGCCCTTGGTGCCACCCTCTCGCTTTCGTGAAGACGCGGCCCGCGGTGGGGGAGGCAAGGGCGGCAGGCCGGTGCTTTCCACCTTGGTTTCAGTTTTGCGCTCCTTGTAACGCACCCGCTGGTAGTGCAATGAGCACATACCCCGACAACGAACAGGCCTGTCGCAGCCAGGCTCGGAACAGACGCCATCCTCTTCCTTAAAAACGGCCTTTTCTTCCTTGAAAACCGAGCTGACCTGCGAATTGCGATAAATGACCGTAGGGCGAGACGGGTTGCGCGAGCGCTTACGTCCCCGCAGGGGCGTGCTGGTGGAGTTCGAGCGACTCGACTCCGAGGGCATGGGCAAGCCAAAGGCCTTGGAGACTTCACTCAAGCTCTTGGCATCCGCCTTCAACTGGACTTGCGCCGGGGGCTTGGCTGGCGCCTGGGCCTGGGGCTTGGCTGGCGCTTGGGGCTGGGCTTGCTCTTGGGGCTGGGCCTGGGTCTTAAGTTCGGCCACCCGATCCTCAAGCTCTTCAAGGCGACCCTGGAGATTTTGCAGCAACTCAACCAGCCGCTGGAACAAACCGGCTTCCTCCACGCCCTTGGTCAAACCCGTGGCGATCTTGTCGCCAAGCTGCGCCACGAGCTGCTCGAACTTTGCTTCTTCCTGCTTCATATCACGCCCTGCCATTGTCATTGTACTCCTTGCCTCCGCCGAAAACGGCTCGCCATGACCAAGACCATTGTCCCCCGGAGGAACCAAAAACGCCCATCCAACGGCTTGAATTAATGTATGGGTCTTGCCGAATCCGATTCGATCCGGCCTGCTTCATGGTCTTGCTAGCAGATCCACAACAGGTGGTCAAGTCGGAAAACCAACAAAAGCCTATTCCTACGGCCCTGTGCATGAATCAAGCTGTAAACATTCCAAGGCCTGCATGATTCGATTCGCGGCCTCAGGCCCTACGGACATCGAGCGCTCGTACTCAAAAAGTTCATCAGCCCATTGCCGATCACTGAGCAAATAGCCGAGTTCGTCCAGGGCCACGCCGATCACCATCCGCAAATCACCTTTGAGGCGCGCTCGCAAGGCGCGGCCCAATTCAGGGCTGGGCTCTCCCGGTAAAAACAGCATGCTCAGCTCCCCCCAATCGAGCAGCGCCATCTCGGTCTCAATCTGCTCCCCAGCGACAGGGCGGGGATCCATCAAGCCCAACTTCATGGCCAAGCGCAGCAGGCCGTCGGCCTGCAAGGGCAAAACCAAGCGCATCGTTCGAAGGCGCAAGGGAGCCGGCGCGGGCTTTCGCAGGCCGGCGATGACAGCCCGCAGGGTGCCGGCAGCCAAACTGCCCCCCAGCTTCTCCCGAAAAGCCAAACGCTCTGCCTCATCGTCGCCGGGATCATTGGAAGGCTCGATCATGCCACCAGCCGGCCCGGTAAAAAACAGCGTCACGCCACCCAAGATCGCATCCAGCTCTCGGTACAGCACACCCGGGAAATCCGCACTCAACCAACGGTTGCGATCTTGCAGGCTTTCCGCGTGATTGGCGTAATGCACAACCGTGGCGATGGTCATGCCCCCCGAATCGCTCAAGCGCATCAAGCGCACCGTGCGCTCCACGTCGCCGGGTTCTCGCAGATTGACGGCCAGGCCCGCGGGCATCAGAAAGCGCCCCAGTCCCAAGCGAGCCGGTCGGGCTCGCGCCACGGCCCGGATGACGGCCCTGGCCGCGGCCTTCTCCACCCCCTCCATATAAGCTTCATCGATACCCGAACGCACAGGCAGCAATCCGAAAACCGCCGGCCCCCAAAATCCCAGACTATCCGGACCCGCGTGGTTGTGCGTTGCGGCCACCAGAATGCGGAGGGCGTGTCGCCGGCTGATGCGCTGCCGAATGCGCTTGATCCGGGGGGCACTCAGGCCGATGAGGTCCAATGACACCAGGGCCACCGCCTCCTCTCCGGTATCCAAATAAAGCGCCCTTACCCAAAGATCATCTAAGATCCCCTTGGCGTGCTTGTTGAATCCATGGCCCGCGATACGCACACCGGACCGCGGCGTAATCCGCACCTTGGCGGCTCCGGCCAAAAGCTCGGGCTCGTCAAGACGGACCCGAGCCTGCCGAAAATCGTCAAACCAATATCCGGCCGCGGGCTCAGGTACATCAGGAAGCAGGGGCCTGGAGCCGGCACATCCGACGGATGAAACGAGCACCCAAAAAAACCAAGCCCGAATCCAGCCCCTCAGGCCTCGCATTCCTCTCAGTCCTTGCAATTCTCGGCCTCCTGAATCCCGGCACGGAGGGCCTCTATCAAACCCGCGTCCCGCAAACCCAGATCATCCAAGGCGAAAAGCACGGCGCCCGCCACGGGCGGCAGGTCCAGAATCCGGGTTTTCAACCCCGGACAAACTTGCCTGAGATCCTCGACGACCGTCTCGAACAACAAGGGGCTTGCGCCTTTCTGAAAAACCGAGCCCCCAAAAACCAAACGAAGCGCCTGCTCTCCTGAAAACAAACGACCCGCGATGAGCGCGGCCGAACGAGCCATGGCATGCCCCGAATCGACGAGAATGCGCCGTGCCTCTGCGTCGCCTGATGCCGCCGCCTCGAAAACCAGAGATGCCAAAAGCCCCAGATTCAAGCGGCCCTCCAGGTTGTCGAAGAACTCCAGCTCGATGATGTCGTCCAAGCGATCCAGGCTTAGTTTCTCTATGATGCGCGCTGCCAAGACCGTCTCCGCGCCACGTCCATCCTGGCCCATGATCGCGGCCACCACCGCCTCCTGCCCGATCTGTGGTGCCGAGCCCCGGTCGCCACTCAAGGGACCAAGCCCGCCCACCTGCATGATCTTTCCTGAGGCATTGCGACCGATGGCATTGGAACCGGTGCCGGCTACCAGGGCGATACCCACGCCATCTTCGGTGCCGGCGCGCAGCGCGATGAGGGTGTCATTGACCAATCGAGCAGAAAGACCCGGCAGCAAGGGCTCCAAAAAACCGCGGATGAATTCAAAGTCCTTGGGCCGGTCCGCGCCCGACAGACCCAAACAGGCCGCCTCAAGTTGACTCGCGGCAATTCCAGCATGCCGGCAAGCCAGGTCCAAGGCGCGACGAATCTGCTTTTCGGCACCGGCCCGACCGCAGTCCTGATAGTTGGAGCTACCCGCCTGGCCCAAGCCCAAAACCCGCCCCTGGCTGTCCGCCACCAGGGCCAAGGTCTTGGTGCCGCCGCCATCCACACCGAGGACAAGTCGCTCCGTCATGCCAAGACCCCGCTCAGGTTTTCCGTCGCGATTGCAGCCACAAGTCCACCGGCACACGCAAATCTTCAGGTGGACTGTAGGGCCATTCGATCCGTCGGCCTTCGGCCGCCGAGGCATAGCAAGCCAGCATG
>JAUVAM010000088.1 GCA_030591745.1 Deltaproteobacteria bacterium | reverse complement strand
TTCAGGTGCCCTCGACCTTGCCGCATCAGGCGCCACGGTTTGCGAACAGATGCCGGAGCCGATGGATGCGCTGTCGTGCACCACCCTCACCTTCACCTTGTCTCCCTTGGATCTGGCTCCCGATGTCTATGACGTCGTCGTGAGAAATCCGCCCCCCGCCGGAAAGATTTCCTCCGAGACGGTGCATCTGGAGGTGATGGGTCCACCTGTTCTCAACTCACTGGAACCCTTTGGCTTATGCGCGGAAGCCAGCGCGACTTCGGTGACCCTGCAGGGCTGTGGGTTCCTCGTTCTGGGGACATCCCTCGGCACCCCCGATGCCATCCCCGAGATATCTTTCGGTGCTTCGGGACCAGTCGAGCTCATCGATATTCCAGCAGAAGGCTGTGTGGCGCTGACCCTGGTCGACGGATTCATCTGCGACCGGCTTGTCGTCGACATCTCGACCTTCTTCGCCAACGGAGCCTTCACCGCCTTCGACGAACCCATTTCGGTTTCCAACCCGACCTTGCCAGGTGAGCAGGAGGCCTGTGTTTCCTCGACGGAACCTCCCTTGGCCTTGATCGAAACACCGCCCCCCGCCTTGATGGGGGTCGAACCGACGCCCATCTGCGACAAGGAAAACGTGGTGGAGTTCACCCTGATGGGCTCCGGATTCCAGGACGGCGCGTCCATCACCCTTGAGGGAGCCGTGCAGGGGCCCATCGCTGGATTCAGCCTGGACTACAGCCAGGTTGATCCCCTGACCGATCCCGATCGCATCGTTATCAGCCTGGGCGCCGCCTTGAATGCCGACCTGTACTCCGTGGCATTAACGAATCCAGATGGCTGTATGACAGACTCGCCGATTGGATTTGTCGTCGAGGAAGCGCCCTCCTTGTTCAACGTGGATACGCCGGTGGTTTACCAAAGCATCACCACCCCGGTGACGCTCTACGTCAACGCGGGCTCCGGAACCATCGACCATGTCGAGATGATTCAGGAGAACGTAACAAACCCGGCATCCATCATGCTGGACATCAGCGTCGACCCGGACAAACCCTATGAAGTGTTGGCTTATATACCCGGTGCCGAAGTGGCCATCCCGGAGGGAAGCTACACCCTTCGCCTCGTCGAGACGACCGGTTGCGCCGAAGAGATCATCAATGCCATTTACGTGGAAGCGGATCTGACCGTGGACGTAAATCTGATGGATCCCACATTCGGCCTTCAGGGACACCTCGTGGCCGTGGACATCCTCGGCGACGGATTTCAGACCCATGCGCGGGTCTACCTCAGCCCGATCGATTTTCAAGCGGGCGACGTGGCGACCTTGATGCACGGCCTGTCCTTCAAAGACCCCACGCTGCTGAAAGCGACAGTCCCCGCAGCAGACATCAGGGGCGAGCTATTGGCGACTGGAGAGTACGATGTCATCGTGGTCAACCCCGACGGGTCCATCGGTCTGGGCTCGGGTACTGCCCCGGACGACGGGGTCGGATTGTTCAGAGTAAGCAGCATCCCCGCTCCGCGTATTGACGCGGTGTCGCCGGTTCGGGTGGCGATGAACGCGCCCATGGGGAGCATGATCGACATCGAGGGGGACAACTTCCACAGTCCTCGGGTGAGCTACCTCTGCGTGGACACCGCGGGCATGCCACGCAATGACATCGTCGTTGCCGATATTGATCTTGTCGTGATGAACGAAACCAAGCTGTCTGCGCCTCCCCCAAACTTCATCGACTGGTCTATCAGTACGGGGGACGTCTGCGTCATCCGGGTCGAGAACGTGGCCGAGAACACCTATGGAGACTTCTCCGCCGTGGCGGTTGGGGGCTTCTCGGGGAACCTCTTCGGCATGGTCGACGGGCCCTCCATGATTATCCCCAGGCGCGCACCCGCCGTTGCCGCGGGAAACGTCACCGGAACCGATCGCTTTCTTTATGCCATGGGTGGCGACTATGGCGACGAGGCCAGCGCCCTGTCGAGCATAGAAGCCTCCCCGCTGGGCCGCTTTGGGCGACTTGATGGATGGTTCCTGCTTCCCTCGGCGCGATGGGATCGCGCCAACAACTCGGGCCCCGCGCTGCCGGTCAACCTGACCAGGGCCAAGGCCGTCAAATTGGGTCGATTCCTGTATGTGGTCGGTGGAAACGACGGCGCTCTGGATGTCGGTGACGAGGGTGCCGTGGATACTGTTTTGCGTGCCCAAATGCTCGATCCGCTGGATGCGCCTGCGTTTCACTCTTTGTCCGTGGCTCTCCTCCTGGATGCGAACGGAGCGCTGTTGCGCGGATTAAAACCCGGGACATGGCGTTACAGGATTTCCGCCCTTTTTGATGAGAGCGACACCATCAATCCCTCCGGCGAATCTCTCGCGGGTGCTCCATTCATCGTACAAGTGCCCGACCTGAACCCGGCTGATGACGGTGTTGGAGACAATGCCAACGCCTTCTCGCTGACCCTGACATGGCGCCATGTGGAACGCGCTATCGGATATCGTGTCTATCGAGTTCCCAGTGAGTCCTCGGGCAGCTTTGAAGAAGAGTGGCTTTCTGACGTGTTTCTCGAAGACATTCTCACACCTGAGGAACTTGCTGCTTTGCAGCCGAGTGATGAGTTGTCCCTGTTCGGCGACGACGGCTCGGGCGTGACCCAGCCCAACCTTGTCCCTTTGCCGCTCGGCTCCCTGGGTGCCTGGTCCACCTTCGAATTTCTGCCCCAGCTCTTTGTTGGCGATGATCCCACGCGCGAGTCTGCCTGTGTTGCGGTGGCCGCCGATCCCTGCAACGAGGTCATCGAAGACGGGGCTACCTTCAGCACCGAATGCGGGGATGTGGTCAACGCGCGTCCCGTCTTCTATCTATACGCAGGTGGTGGGCGAGATTCTTCGGGCACGGTACGTGATACGGTACACGTCCTGCCGATCATCGTCGGCACCGACGGTGACCATAGCAGCGCGGGCTGGATGACATCGGGGGGCCCGATTCTGCTGCCCAATGAGCGATGGGAATGCTCTGCTTTCCTGGTGGACCACGAATTTCACACCCTCGTCGAGCCCTGGGAGAGCTGGATCTACTTCGGGGTTGGCCGCAACCAGGACGGCATCAACAACGGTCAGGATCTTCTCGCGGGACGAGTCCTTCATGGGGGAGACCTCACATCACGCAGCGACATCTCGGGCGCTTCACCAACCTGCGTCGGATATGCCGCGGCATCAGCCGGTGACTATCTACACATTCTGGGAGGAGAGCGCGGAGGTGGCTTTATCCCTTCTGGTGCAGAATGCGAAATCCAAGGCCCCCCCTCTCTCGGCTTTTGGAGCAACCTGAGCGGCGGGGTGGAACTGTCCTCGCCTCGATTCTTGCCGGGCGCGGCCTTGGCGTCTTCGTTTATCTACATCGTGGGCGGTGCCGTGGACCTCGGCTGTACGGATACCTGTATCACCTCGAACAACGCCATCTGCGATGACGGTCGGCCAACCGCAACGAACAACACTTGTCAGCCAGGCACCGACTGCACGGATTGCGGGGCCGGGCTAATTTCAACCACCGCCGTGGACATGACCAACTACTGACAAGTCGGGATCAAAGCGCCCAAACGACGAGGGTCGCTGAGAACAGGAGCATCGAGGACAGCATCCCACAGCGAGCGGCGGCCAGGATCTCGGCAGGCATTTGTCCCGCCCAGCGCCAGGCCCTCCAGGCGACAAAGAGAATCAGCACAAGCATCACCCACCCCAAAAAACCGAGCCCAAGTATCGGGGTCGGTGTGGTCAGGGATTGGTCAGCGAGACGGTGGAAGGTGTCTAGTCCCTGCGGGTCGCTGAGTGACAAGGGAAGGAATCCACCCCAAGAGCTGAGCTTGGCTACGGCCTTGGCCAGATGGGCGACGGCCACGACCGGGGCGGCCCCCGTGGCCACGGCGAGCAGCAGTGAGCGCAAGCCGGCTCGATGCCCCATGAGGTAACTCAGCCCTGCGATGGCCCCCCAAAAAACGAAAGGGAAAAGCACCAAGAACCACAGCACCTCAAACCAACCGAAGGGAAGGCCGGGCACAAGCGAGGAAAGCCATCTGGGCACCATGTGGAAAATCGAATCGAGCCACTTGACCTCGCCGATCACCTCGTGTGCGACGAATCCCAAAGCGAGCATCACGAAGGCCGCCTCAAATGGTTTGAGCAGCGCTTTGCGGCGTATCGGCGCTTTGGGCGAAACGAGACCCACGCCGATGTTGTCGTAGGGGCAGACCTTGGCGCACTGCAGGCAGAGCACGCAACCGTCGGAGGGATCGCGATCGAAGGGACGAAGCTGCGAAGGGCAGCTCCGCTTGTCGAACCGGTAGCGATTCTCGTCTCGGATGCAGTCCTTTGTCGGGCAGCGCTCACAAAGGTCCGGGTCGCGCGCCTCGAGTTGTATGGGCGTGTAGCGGCCGTAAACCGAAAGCAAGGCCGCGGCCGGGCAAAAGGCACGGCAAAACGAGCGGGGCTCTCGGAAAACAAGCCCCGTAAGCAAGGCCCCCCCCAGGAGTACGAGCAACAAAACAGCCGTGTAATGGGGGACCCGGTGCATCGAAACACCGGCCACCAAAAGCTGGAGAACGAGATACCCGAATACAATCACCCAACCCGCGCGCAGGAGCTTGCCGAGTCGAGCTCGCGGCCAGCCGAATCTGCGGGCGACGGCATCGCCAAGCCGGTTGGCCAGCTCCATCGGACAAATCGTGCACCAGGCCCGACCGAAGGCCAGCGCCACAACGATCATACCCGGCCACCACAGGCCCCAGACCACGAGCGTCGTGAGGTTGGTCTTGCGAAAGGTCATCAGTTCGTCCGCGCCCATGCCCGGACCGCGCCCAAGGCCATTGACCACCAAAAGGACCAGGACCGCGAGCACCACGGCCTGCAATCCGACCGGAAACAGCGAAGAAGCGACGATCGCGCGGACGGCTTTCCAAGCGAGCATGTCGAATTTGATTTGTGATGCTTTCATCACATCTCAGCGATCATTTCACGGCCCCAGTCGAGGGAGAAGATCTCATTGCCTTGTTGGATCTACCACCGCACCTTCCTCATTGACAAATACGGACTCACCACACGCATCGGGCCGCCTCTGATGGCGGGGACGACAAACACATTGACAGAGACACACGACTCGACTCATCCTTGCTCCACAACAACAGGCTCTCGGATGTAGTGAATCCGCTGTCTGTGGGGGAAACAATGAAGGACGAGCAGAAAACCAGGGATGAACTACTCGAAGCGCTGCGAGAACTAAGGGCGAGCGATGCCCAGAAGCGTGCGATTCTGAACGGCATCCCTTCCAACATCGCCTTCGTCAATCAGGATCTGGAGGTCCAGTGGGCCAACAAGGTCGCATTGGATTCGATAGGCAAGACGCAAAAAGAGGTGCTCGAGCGCAAGTGTTACGCTCTCTGGGCGGATCCGGAGAAACCCTGTGAAAACTGCCCAATCCTGAAAGCCTTATCGAGCGGGCAGTCCGAACAAACCATCGTGCACACGCCGGACGGGCGGTTCTGGCAAACGAATGCCGAGCCGGTCTTCGACGATCAGGGGACGCTGCTCGGGGTCATGGACATCGCCACGGACATCACTGAGCTCAAACGGATCGAGAAAGAGCAAAAAAAGCAGCAGTACTTTCTTCAGAAGGCCCAGGAAATCGGCAGCATCGGCACATGGGAATTGGACATCAAGAAAAATGAACTGCTCTGGACGGACGAAAACTACAGAATCTTTGGGCTTCCTATCGGATCGAAGCTCACCTATGAAACCTTCCTGAATTGCATCCATCCTGAAGACAGAGAATATGTAGACACGGAATGGAAGGCCGCCTTCGACAAAAAGCCCTATGACATTGAACACCGCTTGCTGGTTGATGGTGAAACCAAATGGGTAAGGGAAAAGGCAGAGCTTGAGTTCGATGAAAAGGATGAGTGTATTCGCGGAATCGGATTCACTCAGGACATCACCAAGCGGAAGCTGGCCGAGGAGAAACTACTCAAGAACCTGAGGCGATGGCGACAAGCCGAGGCCGTGGGCCGAATCGGCACCTGGGAATTCGATATCGCCAGCGGTCGCATTTGGGGATCAATTAGTGCCTTTTCTATTTATGGCATTCCGTTTGATCCCAGCAAAAACAAAGGGCAACTTCTCCCGCTGGATCGCGTCGAGGCCTGTATTTTGGATCGTGAACGCATTCATGCCGCGCTGGTCGATCTCCTCGAGAAAAACAAACCCTATCAACACGACTACGAGATCCTCACTGAGGACAAGGGCGAAGCCCGAATCATCTCTTCCAGGGCCGAACGAATCGATGACGAGCACGGCAACCCCGTCCTTGTGCTGGGCACAATCCAGGACATCACCGCCCGAATACAAGCAGAGGAAGAAAAGTCCCTCCTCGAAGAACAGCTTCACCAGGCCATGAAGATGGAGGCCATCGGTCGGCTTGCCGGGGGCGTGGCTCACGACTTCAACAACGTGCTTTGCGCCATCACCGGCAACGCCAATTTGGTTCTCGAGGATCTGTCCACCGCCGATCCCTTGCGCGAAAAAATAGAGGAGATCACCAAGGCGGCCGATCGGGCCACCGATTTGACCCGCCAGCTGCTGGCTTTTTCTCGCAAACAAGTCATCGAGCCCAAGGTAATCGACCTGGGCCAGCTGGTCGAAAACCTGCATTCGATGCTCGCTCGACTGATCAGCGAAGACATCATTCTGCGAACAGTCCCACGGAAACACCCCGGGCGAGTCCGAGTCGATCCCGTTCAGATCGAACAAATCGTGCTCAACCTGGCGATCAACGCGCGCGACGCCATGCCCGACGGGGGCGAGATGCTCATCGAAACCGCCGACGTCATGCTGGACGAGGACTACTGCAAGCACCACGCAAAGGCGACGCCGGGCGCTTACGTCATGCTCGGGGTGAGCGATACGGGCTGCGGCATGAGCGACGAGGTCCGTGAAAAAATCTTCGAGCCCTTTTTCACCACCAAGCAACTGGGCCAGGGCACCGGCCTGGGCCTGGCCACGGTCTTCGGCATCGTCGAGCAAAACGGCGGCATGATCGATGTCCAATCCGAGCCAGGAAAAGGCACGTCATTCAAGGTGTATTTCCCGCTCCTGCTCGACAAGGCCGAGACCCTCACACACCCGGATGCCGCCAAGCCCGGACCCATCGGCGGCAACGAAATTATTCTGGTTGTAGAAGACGAGGAGATGGTGCGCACCCTGGCGGTGAAGCTCCTGCAACGCCGCGGCTACAAGGTACTGGCCGGCAGCTCCGGTGCCGACGCCATCGCCGTGGCGGCGCAACACGATGGCCCAATCGACCTCTTGCTCACCGACGTGATCATGCCCCACATGAACGGTCGCGAGCTGGCCAAAAAGTTCGCCGAGCTGCGGCCCGGGATCAAGGTGCTCTATACCTCCGGCTACAGCCAGGACGTCATCGCCCACCAGGGCGTACTCGACGAGGACCTACAGTTCATCGAAAAACCCTACTCTCCAGACTCCCTCGCCGCTCGGGTGCGAGAGGTGCTCGACCGCGACTGAACCTCACAAGTCAGAAGTCAGCAACAAAAACGGTATTACGCCACGCACAGAGAAGGGACGCTCCGTGAAAGATGACGAAAGATACAAACAACTCTTCAACAACATGGGCGAAGGGGTCGCCATCTATGAGGCCGTGGCCGACGGCGAGAATTTCGTCTTTGTCGACTACAACAAAGCCGGCCAGACCATGGACGGCAAGGCGCTTGACTACGCAATCGGAAAAAAGGTGACCGACGTCTACCCCGGCGTGAAGAAACTCGGGCTTTTTGAAGTACTGCAGCGGGTGTGGAAAACCGGCAACGCGGAACATCACCCTGTCAGCCTCTACCAGGACGGTGAGCTGACCTTCTTTCGCTCGAACTACGTATACAAACTGCCCAGCGGAGAAATCGTCGCCGTCTACAAAGACGAGACGAAGCACAAGACAGCAGAGCAGGAGAACGAAAAGCTCCTGCACTCCACCGGGGAACGCCTTAAGGAGCTTCAAGGGCTTTACTCGCTGAGCAACGCGGCCGTGGAAAGCATGAGCACGAAGGACTTATTCCAACGCACCTGTTCGCTCGTACCCCCGGCCTGGCTCCATTCGGAAATCGCCCGATGCCGTCTGCTCTTCGATGAGCAAGAGCTGGTCTCCGAGCCCTTCGAGCCGACCCAATGGGTGCAGGCTGCCGAAATCCAGGTCGAGGGAAAAACTCGAGGCGCATTGGAAGTTTACTACCTGAAAGAACGCCCGGCGCAGGACGAGGGACCCTTCCTCGCCGAGGAGCGCAAGCTGATCGAAGGCCTTGCGCGGATTCTCGGGCAGGCCGTGGCCCGGATCGAACTCGGAGACCGTGTGCTGCATCTGAGTGCCGTACTGCGCGCGGTCCGCAATGTGAATCAGCTCATCACCAAAGAGAAGGACCGCGAGAAGCTGCTCTGGGGGGCCTGTGAAAACCTCACCGCGACCAGGGGCTATTTCAATAGCTGGATTGCGCTTTTCGACGACGAGCAAAAGGCGACCGCCACGTATGAGTCCGGCCTGGGCGCTGATTTCGAGCCCATGGCCAAACGGCTAAAACAAGGCGAGCTGACCCAATGCGCGAAGACGGCGATCAAACAAGAGGCGGTGGTCCTCATCGATGACCCGCCGACCGAATGCGGCGACTGCCCGCTCAAAGGTCTCTATGCGGGCAGAGGAGGACTGTCCGCCAGACTGGAACACGAGGGCAGGGTCTACGGGATACTGTCCGTGTCGCTTCCGCAAGAGTTCTCCAAAGACGAAGAGGAAATTTCCCTCCTCAAAGAAGTCGCCGACGACATCGCCTTTGCTCTGCACATCTTTGAGGTCAAAGAAGAGCAGAAGCTGCTTGAGAATCAGCTCCTCCAGTCACAAAAAATGGAGTCCGTCGGTCGATTGGCCGGGGGCGTGGCCCATGACTTCAACAACCTGCTGACCGTCATTCTGTCCTCCTGCACCTTCATGGCCGAGGACCTGCGCGAGGGAGACCCGCTGCTCGATGATTTGCAGCAGATCAAGTCCGCGGGCGATCAG
>JAUVAM010000250.1 GCA_030591745.1 Deltaproteobacteria bacterium | reverse complement strand
GGACTGAATGGCTTAATGGTCAACTCCTGTTCGCCAATCAGTTCATCGACCAACAAGGCGATGCGACGATCTCCATGTTCCAACAACAAGACGGGTGTGTGCTCATTATCGGAACGAGCCGCTCCCAGCCGCAACAGTTCGTTGGCATGGGCTGCGCTGATGGTGCCTTCGGGCACGGTCAGGGCTCTGCCCCCGGATGTCTCCAGCAAGGACTGCGTCGAAATGCGCTCTACCCGCCGAACGAAGGTCGCCAGCAGGGCGAAGGTTTGACCTGCCGCCTTGAACATTACGACTCGGGCGATGGCTACCGTGGTGGGAAGCTCAATGGAGAATCGAGTGCCTTGGCCGGGGGTTGAGTCCACATAGATGGCACCGCCCAGGTCCTGAAGTCGGTCCCGCACCACGTCCATGCCGACGCCGCGGCCTGATAACTCCGTCGTCTTTTCTGCGGTCGAGAATCCTGGGGCAAAGATGAGCTCGATGGATTCTTGGTTTGTCAGGGTTTCAAATTCATGGTTTTTGATGACGCCTTTGCGCAGGGCGATTTTTCGGATCTGTCCAGGGTCGATGCCTCGGCCGTCGTCTTCAACCTCGATGCGGATGCGGTCGTTGACTACCTGTGCGCGCAGCCACAAGCTGCCGCGCTCAGGCTTGTTTTGCCCCAGTCGCTTGGGCCCTTCCTCCAGCCCATGATCGATGGCATTGCGAATGAGATGCAGGAGCATGTCGCCCAGTGCATCCAGGATGCTGCGGTCCACCATGGTGGTCTCGCCCTCGATTCGCACTTGGAGCTGTTTGCCTACTGCCCGGGCGAGATCTCGGGCAGCCGAAGCGTAGACATTGAACAAGGTCGTGATGGGCAGGAGACGGATTTGGCGAACCTGATCCAGGACCAGATCCAATTCGGTGGCCATGGTCAAGGTGCGTTCGCGATATTTGCGATGGAAGGCTGCCAGATCACGGTCCAGGATCTGCAGCGAATTCATCAGCATGTCGGCATCCAGCACCTTGCGCTTGTCTCTGGCCTGATGAGGACTTGCGTGGCTTCGCAGGCGAGTGATGCCTTTACCCAAATCCTGAATTTGTAAATAGGTGCTGAATAGATCGCTGATCGAGTCACTCAATCGGTCCAGATCCTGACCGCTGATGTGCACCATGCTTGGTAATTCAAAGGAGGAGGGGTCTTTCTTCGGCCCTGGTGCTGCTTCCTTCGTCTGGGTCTTCCGGGGTTCTGGACCCTGGGCTTTGTCTTTTTTCGGCTTGGGCTTTTTTGCGGCAGGCTTGGGGGCTTTGCCCTCCAAAGCGGCGGCAATGCGATGGCAGATGGGTTCCGGATCGGGAGAAGCACCCTGCCCCGCGATGGCGGCCACCGAGTCCAAGACCTCAAAGAAGACCTCGCGAAGTTGGGGCAGTTGACGAAACTTGTCTTCTCTTGTCTGCTTGACGGCGTCTTCGAGCGCATGCACAACCTGTCCGGCCGCTGCGAAACCCATCATGCGGGATTCGCCTTTCAGGGTATGCAACTCGCGCATCAGCGCGTCGGCTATCGCCTCGTCAGCTCCATCGATCAGCTTTTCATACTGCTCGCTGAGAGTCTGGCTGCGTTCGTAGACAACCTGTCTGAATTTTTCTAAGAAGGTTGCTCTTATTTTGTCCGCATCCATGCGGGTCGCCCGTTCTTCTCGCTGCGCCGAATCAGTCGCCGGCCAGTACTTGCTCGACTGCGCTCATGAGCCGCTCAATGCCCCATCCTTTGGAAATGAAGCCGTCAGCACCACAGGCCTCCGCGCGTCGCTCCAGGGCCCGGATGTCGATGTCGGAATAGAGATAGATGGGTACGTCTTCCAATCCCCTGGCCTCTCGAAAAAGGCTCAAGGCGGAGTCACCCGTCATTTCCGGCATATTGATGTCCATCAGGATCATGTCAGGTTTGCTTTGCTCCAATTCGGCATTCAAGGCTTCCCAGCGCGCCAGGGCACGTACCTTATATCCTGCGGTCTGCAAGGCGGCTGACACCATCGACAAGATCAGCTCGCTGTCGTCCACCAGAAAAATAGTGCGTTCAGGCATGTCAGTGCTCCTTGCGGCTGGGCAGGCTCAGCAATTTTTGCATGGACTCGAACAATTGGTGGAAAACAACAGGCTTGTCCAGGAAGAGGTCGGCACCCTCTGCGTAGACCGTTCTTCGCACTTCGTCGCCACCGACGCTGACCACGATGACGGGCATGTTCTTCATACTTTCGTCGCGGCGAATGTGGTTGATGAGTTGCTGACCATCCATCACCGGCATGAAGAAGTCGACGATGGCCATGTCAAAGTGGGCGGTTTGCATTTGTTCCCAGGCGACTTGCCCGTTTTCTGCTTCCTGTACCTCCAGGCTTCTGGTGGTGCCCAGCTTGGCTTTATGGAACTTCTTGACGGCAAAGCGCAGCATTTCACGGACGAGCGGGTTGTCCTCAACCACGATGACGCGAAAAGAGTCGGGCTCGGGCGCGTCTTTTTGCTCTGCGGCCTCATATGCCTCCGCATTGAGTTTGGTCACCAGTTCGCGGATTCGATCAGCCTGGTCTTGACTGTCGAATTCGAAGGCCACGCCGATGCCTTCGGGCTCGTCGTCGCTTGCGCTTTCTCCGCTCCGTCGCCATTGAACCTTGGCTCGGCAGCGGATGGGATCGAGCAGGCCGGGGAAAGAGATGTCGAAAGTGAGCTCCTCTCCTGCCTCGAAGGCCTTGTTGGTCGCAATGAACAAACCACTCTCGCTCGCGTTGCCCGTGTAGTCGGCGAGGAAATCCTCACTACTCGGGTAGTCGACTTTGAGGATGAGCTCGATGCGTGGATGCTTTCGATTGTCCCTTTGTCCCGCCATTGACTTGTTCCTCGCTCAGGGTTCTGGATTCAAGCTTGCCAGTTTTTTAAGGTTCAGTACATGGATGATGCCGTATTCCGGATCGACGGTGATGCCGCTGATGGCGGGTACCGCCATCCATCCTGCCAGGGCCCGAGGGACAGGATGGACGAGGTGTTGGCTGATCATTTGAGACGCGATGTCATCGACACGGATTCCAACCGGGCCACCCTGGGTCTCTATGACCAGGACTCTTCGTCCCGAGTGAGCGGTCAGCCCCAACAAAGGCCCCAGATCGATGGCATCGGTCCAGCCCTTGGATTCGATGGAATGCAGGCCTTCGACCACCGCGCCGAAATGGGTGCCGCCCACGTCAAAGATCAATAGCTCTTTTTTTGTCGCTTCCTGGTCCATGTTCTATCCCGCCTGCACCCGGCCTCGGGACTGTTCCAAAAGGGCCTTGGTGTCCAAGAGCACAACCAGAAGATCTTCCCGTTTGACCTGGGCCTTGCTGCAATCGCGCAAGGCTTTTGGGAAGTGACTCATGGTTTCTTCCATGGCGCTTGCTTCGATTTCCTCCACCCCGACAATGCGATCGCAGGCAATGCCGAAGGAGATGTCACCCGAGCCCAGGAGGATCAGGCGCGTGCGAGCATCCTTGCGTTCCTGCTCAATGCCGAAATATCCGATGAGATCGATGACCGGGATCACCTTGCCGCGGGCGCTGATGACGCCTTCAACCCAGTCGGGGGTGAAGGGTACGCGGGTTGTGTCCGCGACGGACAGGACTTCTAAGACGGTGGAAGGAGGAAGTCCAAAGGCCTGCTTGCCGATGGTAAAGATGAAGGACAGTTGAGATTCCTCTGTGCCCGTTTTTTGTTTAGATCCGCTCATCCCTGGTCCGCGGAGAATCGGTATTTGCTTACCAGATCTCGCATCTCCGTCGAAGTCTGGCTCAGCTCGCCCACCGCATGGGTGGTCTGCCGGATGCCTTCCAGCGCCTGTTTGGATACTTCCTCAGTCTCGCCGAGTACCGACACGATTTGGTCCGTCCCCGTGTGTTGTTGTTGGGTGGCCACGGAGATCTGCTTGGCGGCTTGCGCGGTTCCCCTGATGGTTTGCTCAATGCGCTCGAATGATTCCTCGGTTTCCTGGGCGCGCAATACGCCTTGCAGGGTCGCCTTCATGCCGCTTTCGGTGGCCATGACCGTGGCATTGGAGCCTTCTGTTACCTCGGTGATGAGCTGCTTGACCTCGGCCGTCGAGTTGAAGGTGTTCTCGGCAAGTCGCCGCATTTCCGCCGCCACCAGTAGAAATCCTTTGCCCGCTTCGCCGGCCTTGGTCCCCTCAAGCGCGGCGTTCAGGGCCAAGAGATCACTGCGATCAGCGACGCCATCAATGATGTCGATGATGCCGCCGATTTGTTGTACCTGGCGGTTGAGCCTCATGATGTTGTCGTTGATGATCTCATTGCCCGTCTGAATCGCGTTGATACTTTCGACAAACGACGACAGGGCCCTGCGACCCTCCGTCACGGTCTGGTTCGCGGCTTCGGCCGCGGAAGACACGCTCTCTGCGTTGTCCGCGATTTGTCGAGCCGTGGCGGCCAGCTCGCCTGTCGTGGCCGTCAGCTCGGACACGGTGGCGGCTTGTTGGGCGGAGCCGGCTTCTTGCTCGCGAGCGGTGGCCAGGATGTCCGAGGTGCGGCCGTCGATGGAGTGGGCCATTTCGTTGAAGCGAATGCCCAATTCCTGCAAGGCACCTGTCATGGAGTGGAATGCCATGACCAGATCACCCTCGCCATCCAACTCATGGGTCAGATCACCCTCTGAGATGTAACGTGCGTGTGTGTTGAGTTCTTGCAATTGGTGCAGCAATTGATTGAAGGCCGTAGCCAAGCTGCCGATTTCGTCCGTGGATCTGTCCACGAGCACTCGTTGGTTTAGATCGCCCCGGGCCATGCCTTCGAAATTCTCTTTCATTTTGATCAAGGGGGCTGCCACGAAACGAGCCATCAGGGCCGAGACAAGGATGCCGATGAGGTAGATGGCCAGGCTGAGAAGGAGGGCCAAGGTCCAGATGTTGCGAACCTGGGTATTGTGCCCCTCCAGAGAGTATGCCAAGCGGAGCAAGCCGACGGGCTGGCCTTCGTTTTTGATTTGATAGGCGAAGTTGAGGACATCGCCGTCGTAGCTGAGAATTTGATCTTCGTATTCGGGACGCAGGCGGGTGTCGATGTCCTTGTCCCCCAGGCCGGTCAGCCGATTGTTTGACAAGTCTTCAACGCGAATGGCCAGCAATTCTTTGTCTTGCTTGGCCCCGGCGAATAGCTCCTCCATGCCCGCGAGCTGCTGCAATTGAACAGCGGGTGCCAGGCTGAAAGAGAGCATGTTGGCCACGGTGCGCATCTTGGCCTCAAGGCCGCTCTCCAGGACGTCGCGTTCGTTTGCGGGGAAGTAACTGATCACGGCGATGGCCGCCAGGACCAGGGGTACGGACGAGACGACGGTCATCTTCCAGACCAGAGACAGGTTCTTGAAAATTCGCAGCATGGGAACCTCGTCGGCTGACCCATTGGGGCCAGCGCGGATGTTCTATGAAGTCAAGGAGCGGATGGTGGCCAAAAGACCTTTCGCGGGGAAGGGCCTTTTGAGAAACACATCGGCGCCACCTTCCAGGGCTTTCTTTTTCTCTATGTCGTTGGCACCCACCACCACCACCGAGGGGCGCTTCTGCTCCGCAGCCAGGCTTTCTAGGACATCTATCCCTTCACTACGGCACATGCGGTACTCGATGAGCAAGAGGTCCACATGTTGTTCGAGGAGGAGATCTTGGGCTTCTTGGGCGCCTTCCGCCTGCAGCAGTTTGACTTTGTGGTCGTCGGCCAGGCCCTCTGTCAGCGCCTTGCTGAACATCTCCCGTATCGCCGGGTTGTCCTCTGCAAGCAGGATGACGAAGGGCCTTGCCGGGCTTGGTCCGGTCTGAGGGTTCTGAGTCGAAAATTTGGCCAGGAGCTCTTTTAGCCAGCGACGCTCAAGGTCGTTGTCGAAATGGATTTGCACGCCGACGCCTGCCGGCATGTCGTCGCTCAAAGACCCCCGGGTCCGCCGCCAGGCAACCTCGCCTTTGAGTCGAATGGGCTTGACCAGGCCGGGAAAAGAGATCTCGAATTCGATGGACTCCCCTTTGGCCAGAACCTGATCGGTGGCGATGAAGAGACCGGATTCGCTGAGGTTGTCCGTGTAATCAGCCAAGCGTTCGGCATCCCGGTAAGAGACCTTAAAAATGGCAACGGTGCGAGGGTGTTTTCTCTTTTTGGTTAATGAGCCGTTTTCGGGATGATCGTTCACTCGTTTTCCCACCCTTTGTGGTTCAATTCACTATTCTTACCAGACGCAACAACCTCGCGTCCAGCTTGGCACCTTGCGCTTCGGCCGCTTTGAGGTTGACCAGGATTTTGGGCTTGCCTTGCTCCAGCACGGCCCCAATGGCCCCCCCCGCCTTGATTG
>JAUVAM010000371.1 GCA_030591745.1 Deltaproteobacteria bacterium | reverse complement strand
ATCTCCCTGCGCCGCCGCCTTGCGCCACCAGAACAAAGCCCTGCGATTGCTCTCGGCCACACCCACGCCGTCCCGGTAGCAAATGCCCAGATTAAACTGCCCAAAGGCATCACGGTTGATGGCGGCCCGACGGAAATGGAAAAAGGCCTTCTTCGGGTTTGCCCGAATGCCATCGCCATGAAAAAAACAAGTCCCCAAGAAAACGTGAGCATCCACTGCCCCTTGCTTTGCCGCCTGATTGATGAGCTTCAAGGCCCGGGGCCGATCCACCGCCACTCCGTCCCCATCCCAATAATTGTAACCCAGGTGGTACTGCGCCATGGCGTGACCTTGGGCCGTGGCTTTGGCGTACCACACGGCAGCCAAAGCCTCGTCGTTGGGCAGGCCCTGACCCGTATCCAAGGCCCGGCCCAGCTCGTACTGGGCCTCGGCCAGGCCCTGGCCGGACGCAGCCTCCAGCCAACGCTGGGCCTGTTTGGGATTGGGCTTGATTCTCCGACGTCCCCCAAGAAACAAGCGACCCAAATCCAGTTGGGCAGCGGGCAAACCAATGGCCGCCGCACGCTTCATCATGTCCAAGCCCTTCTTGGTATCTCGCCTGATGACCTCACCACCCTGGAGGTACCACCAAGCATGCTCCAGCAAGGCCTCGGGCAAGTCCTGCTCTGTGGCTTTCTGCAACCACTTCAAAGAAAGAGCCTCATCGACTTTGACCGCAAAGCCCTCAAAGTAAAAATTCGACATGCGCAGTTGAGCGTATGCCTCGCCCGCCTTTGCCGCCTTCCGCATCCAGCTCAAGGCCCGAGGGGCATCGCGGACCACGCCCTTGCCTTTCGCGAAACAGTCCCCCACACGCGCCTTAGCCATCAAGTGGCCCTTGCGAGCGGCCTTCATCAAATGCTTAAAGCCAGCCTGGTTACGCTGACCACCCCGCTCATCGATCAACTCGCAGCCCAATTCGTAACGGGCTTCCAAATCCCCCTTGCCGGCCTTTTCCCTCAGCGCCTTGACACTGGATCTCGCACTTCCCACGTTCGCACCTCACAGACAGCAGAAACAAACAGCAGAAACAGACAGCATGAATGCCACAGAAAAACACGGGCCATCCTGATCGTCAATGGAGATCGATTGGAGCGGGTGTTATCATCTCACCATGAAGCAGTCAAAAACGACCAGACTCGGCATCATCACCGCCTTTGGCGTCACCCTGACCTTCTGTGCAGGCCTGGGCCTGGGCATCTTGCTGGGAGACAAAAACGAACAAATTCAAGCTCTTCCCACATACCCGGTCCTCCCAGATCCACCCACCTGCCCCCCCTGCCCCATTGGGGACCCAAATGGTGACGGAGTAACAAAAAATGGGGACGGAGTAACAAAAAAAGACGAAACATTGGCCAAGCTGGCCAATAAAATCGCCCGACTGGAGGCCGAGTTGGGTCTGGTCCGCACCTTGGCCCACGGTTACCAGGCTCAAGCCCAGGGCACGGCCCAGGATTGGCCCGCCGAAGTGCCCGACGGTCAGCGCCCGGTAAATTTCCAGGCTTGGCTTGCCGAAAGCTTGGACGCCTGCGAGGTGCCGGCCGAATTGCTGGGCTACGACTGCAGAGAGCCCCCCTGCATCGCACGACTCCGGGTGCAGCGCTCCGACTGGCTCTGGAAACTCATCCGCGACTGCCCAAGCTGGACCACCCACTACCGGCGGGTGCCGCGCCTGCATCGCTTCATGGCCCCCTGTGGCCCCGAAGGCTCAGAATCCATCGTGCTCTTAAGCCCCCATTGGAAAGACTACCCCGGCGAAGTGGATCAACTAGACAAACGCCTGCAATCCCGATGGATTCAGACTCAGGAATCCTGGACCTGCGGCGAGTAAAAGAAGAGCCTGGCTACAGGTTCAGCGGATGCTAAAACGCAGGCGCTCCGAACGGCCCCGACGCGAAAGCTCCACTTCCACTTCCCGGGACGACTTGAGCTTCTGATAAAGCTCCAGCAGAACAGCCGGATCCCCCAATCCATGGCCGTTGACCTTGGACAACACGTCCCCGTTCATCAGTCCCATGGAGGAAAAAATCGAACCGGGCCGGATGGCGAAAAGCTTGTATCCCGATTGCCCGGCGACCCTGCTCGGTACGACGCGCAAATCGGAGAGGATGCCGGCCGGCTTGGCCAAAATGGCGTCTAAGGACTCCCGCTCCACCATGAAGTGCCGAGGCCCCAACTCGCGCAAGCCCAATTGCGATTTCACGTCCGAAGCCTTGCTGGCGGATCGAGTCGCCTCAAGCCCGCCGAGGGATCCGCCCAAGACCAAAACCTCCAAAACTCCCGCCCGCAGCAACCAGACGCGATCCCCGGCGATGGCCACCAATCGGTCCTGTCCGGAAACCAAGTCTTCCAGGCGATAAACAGCCGTTTCGCTGCTGACCAAATCCGAGATCAGGGCCAGGGACCATTCGGGTTTCTCGGCCACCACCGTGCCCACCAGAAGGACCTGAAGTTCACTCGGCCGAGCGTCGACAAACTCGTTCGTGCCCACCATCACCGAAGATTGGAGAGCCCCCGCCATGGCCGAACCGAAGAGATTGCGCTGCGCGATGATCTGATTCGAGGAGGGGTCCGGCGTCGGCGAAGATCTACTCTTCACCAGAGCCGGCATGCTTGGCAACTTGAACAACTGATAGGCCAGGGCCTTGTTGGCAAGCCCGGCGACGAGCCAAGCCCCCGTCGCCAAGGCCACCAAGAGAATCATGCTGACCCAACCCACACGAAATCGGTGAAGAGACATGCCCCACCATCCTTTCCAGCCTCTTCCTCTGCCTTCCCGAGCATCAAGAAAAGCAATCCCCGTGCCAAAAAAATGGTCTGTGTTTTCAGGGCTTCACAGAAAGCAAAGTAGACAATAAGACAGATGCGCCCTCAAGCAGACAGGATGCATGCCAATTTGGCAGGGGCTGGATCAAGCACGATCAGTGGGCGTTAACCATGGCCCCCCAGCCGGTGTCGATGGCCCAACTGATGTCTGAATACTCTGCGTATGGATAGTAATCGCAGGCGAAGAAAACATTGATGCCGTGGGACTCGGGGTGGGCGCTGCCGTGGCCCGAGTAGAGGACCAGATTGGAGACCACGTCCTTGACGGCCGCATAGGCTGCAGAATTGGTAAAATCCACCAGCCTTGCCTGATCGGCCAAGTCCCACAGATCCACATACTCATCGCAATAACCGCCCATGCAACCGTGCCAAGTCAGGGCAGCGCAAAGGTTGGAGTAAGGAAGCATCTCCAGATCCGTCAGGGCCGTGGCCATGCCCGTGGCCGCCGTGGCCAAGTCATCCATCAAGGTGAGATCATAAAGAGCCAGCGTTCCCTCGGGGTCGCCCTCTTGACTGCAAAGAGCCATATAGGTGTCCACGGCGATTTGACCGAAGTTTTCCGGGCTGGGATCATCCGAGGCACCGAACTGGCTGACCAGCGCCGTGTAGTTCCAGCCCCAGGCACCCTCCATCTCCTGAGAAGCGATCATGTAGTCCGCGTCGTAGCGCAGCTCGTATGCCACTTCCGCCATGCCCTGCAAGCAAGCGTCGAAGCCGATCAGGGTCAAGCCCTGGCCGCTCACGGCCGTGTGCAGCTCGGCATTGGAGATGAAATCGTCGGGGTCGTCGTCGTCGTAGCAGCAGCCCTTATCGATGGGCTCGGGTTCGACGGTGCCACCCGGCGACTTGCGCCACCAGCCGTCACCATGATCGTTTAAGAACAAGAAATAGGACACGCTGGAAATACCGGCCATCTCGGCCTTAACGTCGGCAATGAAGGCCGTGACCAAAGCCGGATCGGTCATGTTTAACTCTTCGTTGAACTGAACGGTCCGACCCAAATTGAGGCCAGCAAGCTCGGTGCTGTCGCCATTGTGAATTTCATAAAAGCGGCTATCGCTGCGGGCGGCATAATCGCTTTGATCGATGAGCACGAAGACCCGCAGCCAGTCGTATGCATCCACGTTGGCCGCTTCCAGCTCATGCCAGTCCAATTCCATGAAGTCGTCCAAATCATTGTCGGCGGCCATGTAGAACATAAGCACCACGGTCTCGCTGCCGCAGATGTCGGTGCCCGGCGTGCAACTACCGGTCTGACATGTGTCGGGCTCGGTGCATGGGTCACCATCATCGCAGGCCGTCCCGTCGACCAGGTTCTCGGTTTCACAAGCTTCTGCAAGCTCACTGCAAACGGCCAGCGTGCAAGGATTGCCCGTGTCATCGCAAGACACCGCCTCACCGGATTCGCATTCGCCAAGCTGACAGGTCTCTTCGCCGTTACAGAAAAGACCATCGGCGCAGGGCGTGCCATCGGCCAAAGCCGGATAGTCGCAACGGGCGCCCGGATCCTCCACACAGGTACCAGCGCTTAGCCGACAGAGGCCCGGAGGACCCACACATGTCATGGGGACCGATTCGTAAACGCAGGTCCCGTCATCGCAAGTTCCGATGGCTTCATATTGAAGCAAACGACCGTCGATGTCGCAGCTATCGGCGGGCGGGGTATTGCAAGCTTCACAGTCGCCGCCGCCCGAACCACTACAAGCGACCAAAATGAAAAGCAGCAACAAAAAGAGAATCAAGGGGATCGATTTCAACACGCGCATGTTTTCCTCCTGAACATCATGGTTCATTGAGCCACCCTAGCCTTTCCGCCCATGGCAGACAAGGCCCCGCCGCATACTTGAGCTTGGACCCTCCTTTGGCTAGCATAACGACCATGCGCATGATTCGAATATCCGCTTTCGCTCTCCTTGGATTTTCCCTGCTGGCCTGCCAGCAAGTCCCCAGGCCCAAAAGCATTTACTTCGAAGCCCTTCGGGACGGCAATTTGCAAGAAGTCGAGCGCCATCTGCACTGGGGCATCCCCGTCGACCACCCGAACAAAGACGGTTGTACGGGGCTATTCTTGGCCAGCGCCGCAGGCCAAACAGCGCTT